>JAEUQS010000401.1 GCA_016789625.1 Acidobacteriota bacterium
GGAGCCGCGGCCCTTGTCGAGGATCTTCTCGAGGACGGGCACGGCCTCGGCCGGACGCTCGAGACGGAGCAGCGTCTGGGCATACGCGATGGCGCCCGACGGCTCGAGGGGCTGGGCGTCGTTGGCCGACTTCAGCTCGGCGGACGCGGCCTCGACGCCCGCCCGGTCGCGCGCGCTGGCGAGCAGAATCTGCCCGAGCGTGCGGCGCGTGATGGGAGTTCCGCCCAGAAGCTCCACGGCCTTGCGGGCCTGGACCTCGGCCTCGGAGAACACGCCGAGGTCGCGGAGCTCCTCGGCGAACTCGAGCCGCAGCTGCCCGTCGGCGGGGTCCAGCTCCACCGCCTTGCGGAACAGGCGCACCGATTCCTCGAACTCGGCCTCGCCCGCGAGGAGCTTGGCCCGGAGGTACAGCTCGAGCGCCTGCCTCTTCTTCGATTCCACCTCGGTGAGGGAGTCCTTGGCGGGAATCTCCTTGGACAGCGCGGGCGCGGGGGTCGCAGGCGTCGCACCGAGGAGCTGCGCCCCGAGCACGGGCGCGAGGAGGGCGAGAAGGGGGAGGCTGGCGAGTCGAAACCGCATCACACGAGTCTACGATGCAAGAACCCGGCCGGGATGGCCCCCTGCTAGGCTTGGGACGCCCGAAACATCCGGAGGCTGCACGACATGTCTGCTCAACCCACCCCCGCGACCGAAACGCCGGCCGAAACGGCCTCTCCGTACCGGCCGAAACACGCCGTGCGCATCGTCACGGCGGCGTCCCTCTTCGACGGGCACGACGCCGCGATCAACGTGATGCGGAGAATCCTGCAGGCCGGGGGCGCCGAGGTGATCCACCTCGGACACAACCGCTCCGTGCGCGAGATCGTGGAGTGCGCGATCCAGGAGGACGCTCAGGGCATCGCGATCACGTCGTACCAGGGCGGCCATCTCGAGTTCTTCAAGTACATGGTCGACCTCCTCCGGGAGCGCGGGGCGGCCATCAAGGTGTTCGGCGGCGGCGGCGGGACGATCCTTCCCGCCGAGATCGAGGAGCTCCAGGCCTACGGCGTCACGCGCCTTTACAGCCCCGACGACGGCCGGCGCATGGGCCTCCAGGGCATGATCGACGACGTCCTCCGGCAGTGCGACTTCGAGACCGCCGTGCCCGCGATTCCGCCGGATCTCGCGAACGTCTCGCCGTCCGATCCCGATCGGGTGCGGAACCTGGGGAGCCTCGTCACGGCGGCCGAGAACCGCCCCGAGGAGTCGCGGAAGCTCCGCGCGACGCTGGACGCTCTCCTTTCCTCGAAGCACGTCCCGGTGCTGGGAATCACCGGCACCGGCGGCAGCGGAAAGTCCAGCCTCGTGGACGAGCTCGTCCGCCGGTTCCTCGCCGACTTCCCCGAGAAGACGCTGGCCGTCGTCTCCGTGGACCCCAGCAAGCGGCGCACGGGCGGCGCGCTGCTGGGCGACCGCATCCGCATGAACGCGATCGACGATCCGCGCGTCTTCATGCGCTCCCTCGCGACGCGGCAGGCCAATCTGGCTCTTTCGAAGAACGTGCAGGACGCGATCGACCTCATGAAGGTCGCGGGCTTCGACCTCGTGATCGTGGAGACGAGCGGCATCGGGCAGTCGGACACCGAGATCACCGAGCACTGCGACGTCTCGCTGTACGTGATGACCGCCGAGTACGGCGCCGCGACGCAGCTCGAGAAGATCGACATGCTCGACTTCGCCGACGTCATCGCGATCAACAAGTTCGACAAGCGCGGCTCGCTGGACGCCCTGCGCGACGTGAAGAAGCAGTTCCGCAGGAACCACAACCTCTTCGACGCGCCGGAGGAGTCCCTGCCCGTGTTCGGCACCATCGCGGCGCAGTTCGGCGACCCCGGGATGCACCGGCTCTACCGGCACATCGTCGACACGCTCGCGAAGAAGACGGGCGCGAATCTGCCGTCGACGTTCCAGGTGACCGAGGGCATGAGCCGGAAGGTGCACATCATCCCGCCCGATCGCGTGCGCTACCTCGCCGAGATCGTCGAGACCGCCGAGGGCTACGAGCGCTTCGTGAAGGAGCAGACGGCGCTCGCGCGAAAGCTCTACCAGCTCCACGGCACGATCGCGCTCCTCAGGGAGCGCATCGGCCGCAAGACCCTCGAGGTCACCGAGCCCGGAGAGTCGGGCGTCGTGAAGGTCATCGCGCGGCAGGAGGGCGAGCCCGAGTACCTGGGCGACCTCATCGGCGTGTTCGAGGAGCTGGAGCGCAAGCTCCATCCCGAGGCGCGCCAGCTCCTCGCGGAGTGGCCCGCCACCAGGGCGCGCTACTCGGCCGAGAAGTACCAGTTCCAGGTGCGCGACCGGGTGCTCTCCCAGGATCTCCGCACGACGAGCCTCTCCGGCCTCTCGATCCCGAAGATCTCGCTCCCCCGCTACGAGGACTGGGGCGACGTGCTGCACTGGCTGCTCACCGAGAACGTCCCGGGCTTCTTCCCGTTCGCGGCCGGAGTGTTTCCCCTCAAGCGCGAGAACGAGGACCCGACCCGCATGTTCGCGGGCGAGGGCGGCCCCGAGCGCACGAACCGGAGGTTCCACTACGTCTCCAAGGGCATGCCGGCCAAGCGCCTCTCGACGGCCTTCGACAGCGTGACGCTCTACGGCGAGGACCCGGCGCATCGCCCCGACATCTACGGCAAGGTGGGAAACAGCGGCGTCTCGGTGGCGACGCTGGACGACGCCAAGAAGCTCTACTCGGGCTTCGATCTCTGCGACCCGGCGACGAGCGTCTCGATGACGATCAACGGCCCCGCGCCGATGCTCCTCGGCTTCTTCCTGAATGCGGCCGTCGACCAGCAGTGCGAGCGGTACATCCGCAAGGAGGGCCTCGAGGGCGAGGTCACCGCGAAGATCGAGGCGATCTACGCGTCGAAGGGCCTGGCGCGACCGGCGTACCGCGGTCCGCTGCCCGAGGGCAACGACGGGCTCGGCCTCCTGCTCCTCGGCGTCACCGGCGACCAGGTGCTGCCTGCCGAGGTCTACGCGAAGATCCGCGCGCACGCGCTCAGCCAGGTGCGCGGCACGGTGCAGGCCGACATCCTCAAGGAAGACCAGGCCCAGAACACGTGCATCTTCTCCACGGAGTTCGCGCTCCGGATGATGGGCGACATCCAGGAGTTCTTCACGCTCAACAAGGTTCGCAACTTCTACTCCGTGTCGATCTCCGGGTACCACATCGCCGAGGCCGGCGCGAACCCGATATCGCAGCTGGCGTTCACGCTCGCCAACGGCTTCACGTTCGTGGAGTACTACCTCTCACGCGGCCTCGCCATCGACGACTTCGCGCAGAACCTTTCGTTCTTCTTCTCGAACGGCATGGACCCCGAGTACAGCGTTCTCGGCCGCGTCGCGCGGCGCATCTGGGCCAAGGCCGTGAAGCTGAAGTACGGCGGCAACGAGCGGTCGCAGAAGCTCAAGTACCACATCCAGACGTCGGGCCGCTCGCTCCATGCGCAGGAGATCTCGTTCAACGACATCCGCACGACGCTGCAGGCTCTCACCGCGCTCTACGACAACTGCAACAGCCTGCACACGAACGCGTACGACGAAGCCATCACGACGCCTACCGAGGAGAGCGTGCGGCGCGCCATGGCGATCCAGCTCGTCATCAACCGCGAGCACGGCCTCTCGAAGAACGAGAACCCGCTGCAGGGCTCGTTCGTGATCGAGGAGCTGACCGATCTCGTCGAGAAGGCCGTCCTCGCGGAGTTCCGCGCGCTCAGCGAGCGGGGCGGCGTGCTGGGGGCCATGGAGCGCATGTACCAGCGCTCGAAGATCCAGGAGGAGTCGCTCCACTACGAAACGCTCAAGCATTCGGGCGAGCTGCCCATCGTGGGCGTCAACACGTTCCTGGATCCTCAGGGCTCCCCCACGGTGCTGCCCCGCGAGGTGATCCGCGCGACGACCGAGGAGAAGGAGTTCGCGATCGCGACGAACGACGCCGTGAAGGCCCGGAACGCCGCGGCCGGCCCCGAGGCCCTGGCCCTCCTGCAGCGGGTGGCGCTCGACAACGGCAACGTCTTCGCGGCGCTCATGGAGACGACCAAGGTCGCGACGCTCGGCCAGATCAGCCGGGCGCTCTATGAGGTCGGCGGGCAGTACCGGCGCAACATGTAGGTCAGCGCCGCTCGAACCGGACCTTGAGCGCGAGGATCGCGAGCGCCAGCACGAGCGTGACGGCGTTCGCGAGGATCACCGGCCAGGACTCGAGGGCGATCCCGTAAGCGAGCCACAGCGCGACGCCCGTCGAGAAGACGGCCATCATTCCGTAGCTGAGATCGCCGGCCGATCGGGAGCGCCACGTCTTGACGAGCTGCGGCACGAAGGCCGCCGTGGTCAGCGCCCCGGCCACGTACCCGAGGAGATCGAGACCGCTCAAGGAACGGGCTTTTCGACTTCCGCGAGGGCGTGCTCGGCGATGAGGAACTCCACGACGGGTCTCCCGCCCACGAGGTGCTCGTCGATGATGCGGTCGAGGACCTCCGGATCGCACCCGTGGTACCAGGTGCCCTCGGGATACACGACGGCGATGGGTCCGTTCGAGCAGATGCGCAGGCAATTGGCCTTGGTCCGCAGGACGCCCCCCGCCTCGGAGAGGCCCCGCTCGCCCAGGGTCTTCTTGAGGTGCTCCCAG
>JAEUQS010000413.1 GCA_016789625.1 Acidobacteriota bacterium
CGTAAACCGCATGAATCGTGTGTTCTGTCTCGGTGTGCTGGTGCTCTGCCAGACGGCATTCCTCACGACGGGCTGCCGGAAGAATACCTTTCAGCCACCGAAGGATGGCCTGTACGACCTTCGTGCGCGCCCTCACGTTACAGGAGACGTCGTCGAGTTCCAGAGCACTCTGAAGATAACTTCGGGAGAGATGATCTTCACCGAGGGCGACCAGCTGACGAATGTTCCCGCCGACTTTTCGGTGCGGAGCCGGAGCGAGGTCGAGATCGTGAGTGCGGGCGGGGGCCAGGTCACGGGCTTTCGCGAGAAGATCCTGGAGGGGACGACGGACGTCAGGATCACGGTGGGAGGCAACGTCGTCTCGAACAGCAAACGCAACAAGCTCGCGGGCCAGACAGTTCTCCACACGCTGAAGGGCGGGAGGTGGGAACGTACGCTCGAGAGTGGCTCGACGGACCCGGTCCTTCTCCGCGAGCTCGCGGAGCTCGAAACACCCGAGGTCACGGGTGACGTCTACCCTCGCGAGCGTGTGAAGGTCGGGCACGCATGGAAGCTCTCGGGCGACACGCTGCGCGACTTCGTGGATACGACGGCGAAGTCGGTGACCGGCACGGTCTGGCACGAGTTCGAGAGTGTCGGAGAGCACGGTGGCGAGCTCTGTGCCTCGATCGTCGTCACTGTGGACGTGGAGATCCGGACGGTGGACGACGAGGGAGCGGACGCGATCCGGCGGCTCAAGTGGTCGGGTATGACCATGCGGTCCCTCGCAAAGGGCGTCGACGTGAGCGGCTCGCTGAGAGGCTACATCGAGCTGCTCGGCTCGAACGTCGACGAAGGCGTCAAGGGCGATTTCAAGGTACGGGGACCGTTCGTGCTCGACGGGACCGCCCGACTCCTGAAGGAGGGCTCTTGAGTGTGGCCCTCCAGATTGGCCCGCAGTCATTGAGGTCATCACGAAATAGAGCGCCTCGTCCTCCGCCGAGCTGATTCCCGCAGACACCGACAGAGCGAGGGGAAGCGCACGACCTACCGAAAAGGACTCAGGGTGCAGGTTCCGCGATGAGCCGCGAAACGAGTTGATCTCGGAAGCCGGCGAGCTCCTCTGCTTCGACCGAAGACAACCCTGAGGATTCGATCCTGGAGGTCCGAGAGCCTACCCGGCATCGCTCCAGCGCTCGAGAAGCCACGTCCAGAACGGGCGCTTGTCACCCAGGTAGCGCTCCAGCGACGGCCAGAGCTCTCGAATGGTCGCCAGCTTCACGAACGTGAACACGTCGTCGGGCTTCGCCTGCCGCATGAGCTTGCCGGTGAAGTAGGCCCGCACCTCCGGATCAGGATCCACGAGCTGACGCTCGAATTCATCCAGCGTCATGTCCAGATCCCAAGGGAAGTACGGTCGGCCCTGCTGATCGACGAGCGCGGCCGCTGGCGTGGGGTTGAGCCTCACACGTTGTGCTAACGCGAGAGCCGATAGCCGATCGTCCGCGCGGTGAGGATGTGGCGCGGCGCGGCGGGGTCGTCCTCGAGCTTCCGACGCAGCTCCGCGACGTGCGTGTCCACCGTGCGTGAGACGACGGCCGCGTCGTAGCCCCACACGCGCGAAAGCAGAGCGAGCCGCGACACCACGGCCCCGCGGGCCTCGAGGAGCGCGACGAGGAGGTCCCATTCCTTCGGCGTGAGGTCCACGTCGCGGCCGGCCTTCGTCACCGTGCGCCGGACGGCGTCCACCACGACGTCGCCGAATCTCACGTCCGAAACGGGGTCCGTTTCTCGCGGCCTCGCGCGCCGCAGGAGCGCGCCCACTCGCGCGAGGAGCTCGAGGAGCCCGAAGGGCTTGGTCACGTAGTCGTCGGCGCCGAGGCGGAAACCGCGCACCTTGTCGGCCTCCTCGCCGCGCGCGGTGAGCACGAGGACGGGCATCTCGAAGCCCTCTTCGCGGAGCGCCTTGAGCACGCGATAGCCGTCCAGACCGGGCAGCAGGAGATCGAGCACCACGAGATCCGGCGGATTGCGGCGGAGGAGGTCGAGGCCCGCGGCGCCGTCGGCTGCGCGGGCTACGGTGTAGCCCTCGATCTCGAGGTTCGACACGAGGCCTTCCGCGAGGCCGTCGTTGTCTTCCACGAGGAGGATGCGGGCGGTCACGCGGGGACCTCCGACGGGATCTCCACGACGAAGCGGGCTCCACCGCCCTCGCGGGCCTGAACGTAGGCCCGCCCGCCGTGCGCGCGGGCGAGATCGCGCACCACAGAAAGGCCGAGCCCGGTGCCGGTTCTCTCGGCCGACGCGTCGATGCGCTCGAACGGCGCGAAGACCCGTTCGCGGTGCGCCTCGGGAACTCCCGGCCCGCGATCGGAGACGGCGATGGTGAGAAGGCCGTGGCCGTTCGAGACGGCGAGCGCCACCGCCGACGACGGCGGCCCGTGCTTCACCGCGTTGTCGAGGAGGTTGAGCAGGATCTGCGCGAGCGCTCCCGCGTCGGCGTTCGCCTGGAGCGCGGGAGGGATATCGGGTTCGAGGCGCACGTCGCGCGCTTCCGCGAGCGGACGGAAGGCCTCGAGCGTTTCCGCGGCGACGCGCGAGACGTCGCACGGAGCGCGGGAGACGAGCGGAGCGCCGCGGGCCGAGCGCGAGGCCAGGAGCACGTTCTCGACGAGCTGCGAGAGCCGGCGGGCCTCCCGGTCGAGGATCGTGAGCGCGCGGCGGGCCTCTTCGTCGCTCCGTGTGCGGCCGAGGAGCAGCGTCTCGGCGAAGAGGCGGATCTGAGCGAGGGGCGTGCGCAGCTCGTGCGACACCGACGTGACGAACGACTCCCGCTGGAGCGCGAGGATTCGTTCGCGCCTCACGACGAGGAACGCCGAGACGGCCAGCGCGAGCGCGACGGTCAGGAGCCCGAAGACGACGGGCCGCCGGGAGCGCGGCAGCCCCCCGACCACGAGCGTTTCGGCAGAGCGCGGGTCCAGCGCGACCTCGGCCGTGAAGCCGCGCAGCGCCCCGGCGTAGGTCTCGCCGAGAGGCCTCCGCACCACGATGGCGCCGGGAGCGGCGGCACCAGAGCGGTAGATCTCCCGGGCCGCAGGGTCGTGCATCGCGAGGGCGAGACCGGGCACCTCACGGCCGTGCGTGAGCGATTCGGGGAGGATCGGACCCTGGCTCGCGGCGCGGGCGAGAAGCGGCGCGAGAGCTTTCGGGAGCACCTGGAAGCCCGCGCGCGGTGCGTCGCTGCGGGAAAGGACGACGAGCGCGCGCCCGCCGTCCACGGACGCGATGACCGTGACGTAGGGCGCCCGCTCTCCGCGCGGCTTCGAGGACGAGCTCGTCGAGATCGTGGCGAGGAGGCGGGCGGAATCCCCCTCGTCGAACGGGGGGCCCGAGAGCTGCCGCAGGACGCCGTCCTGGATCTCGAACGTCCGCGCCGCGAGGGGATTCGGAAGCTCCGTGGGCTGTAGCCAGCGCACCCAGCCCTGAAAACCGGCCTCGGACGCCGCGCGGCGCGACCATTCCTCGGCGGCGAGCGAGGCGTAGTCGGCGAGAACGGCTTCCGCAGCCTGTCGATGGGAGCGCTCCGCCGTGAACGTCTCGAAGGAGAGCCACGCCGCGACGCCCACCGAGAGTGCGAGGAGCGCGGCGAGGGGAAGGGTGCGGTTCACCTGCCGAGCGTAGCCGGACAGACGGGCCGGAGCCCCGGGTTCTGACGAAGCCCTGACGAATCCCTTGCCTCCCCGCGACCCTTCACGGGCGTCTCGCGGAGATCCTTCGAGCCGGAGGGAAACCCATGAAAGCGCTTCTTCCGCTCGCCTTCGTCGCGATCCTCTGTGCCGCCGGCGAGGTAAGGGCCCAGATCCCCACGGCCTACACGAACCTGAAGGTCCTGCCGAAGGACATCGACCGGGCGGGGATCATCCAGGAGATGAAGCGCATCTCGCTGGGCACGGGGATGCGCTGCGAGGGCTGCCATGTCGGTCCGCCCACGCTCGAGGGCATGAACTTCGCCTCGGACGCGAAGGAGACCAAACGCATCGCCCGCGCGATGCTGGCGATGGTGAAGGCCGTGAACGAGGAGCACCTCGCCAAGCTCGAGAAGGCGCCGGCCGTCAAGGTGGAGTGCGCGACGTGCCATCGGGGACAGCCGAAGCCACCGGCGATCGTCGTGGCTCCCTGAGGAAGATCAGCGCGCCGGAGGCGTCAGCTCATGCCGGGGCAGGTATACAGCGAGGTGATGTGGGCGACGTGGTGCCGGCCGTGCCACGCGTAGTTCGAGAGGAGCTCGTCGAGCGTGAAAAGGCCGTTCACGGGGTGCCAGTAGGTGCGCTTGAACGAGGATTCCGGCGCCGCCCTGAGGGCCAGCACCCAGCGGGCATGGAGTGCGTCGAGGAGCGCGAGCGAGGGCT
Organism: Acidobacteriota bacterium; assembly: GCA_016789625.1. Lineage (GTDB taxonomy): Bacteria > Acidobacteriota > Thermoanaerobaculia > UBA5066 > UBA5066 > JAEUQS01. The sequence goes on from JAEUQS010000413.1 coordinate 4,389, forward strand.
CGATGGGGGCGCCCGATCCATCGGGCAGGTTGGCCCACGCGACCTCGTCGTACGGACGGATCACGGGCTCCTCCTCGGTGAGGGCGAGCTTCGTGCGCACGTACGCGTTCACGTGGCTGTCGGGCAGGTGGTGCACCACCTGCCGCACCGTCCAGCCGCCTTCGCGGTAGGGCGTGTCGAGCTGGGCGTCCGAGAGCCCGCGCACCGCATCGCGAAGGCGGGCCGGAGCTTCCTCGATCTGGGCGATGAGCTCCGTCCGGCGGGTGGCGTCGAGCGCGCCCGGCGAGACCCAGGGGCCGATGGGGTATCGGGGGTCCACGGTCACTCCGCGAGGATCCGGGCGAGCACGTCGCGCAGGCCGCCGGCCTCCGCGGGGCTGGGCTTCTCGAGCACCGACGCCGCGCCGGAGGCGAGGAGCCGCTCCTTCTCCTCCGCGTTCGGGGCGGGAGCCAGGAACACCACGGGCGTCGTGTCGAGGCCGGCCACCGAGCGCAGGGCCGAGAGGAGCTCGGGGGCGTCGGCATCGCCGAGCGTGGTGTCGAGGAGGACGAGGTCGGGGGGCCGCATGCGAGCGGTCACCAGAGCGTCGCGCGCCGAGCTGGCCACGTCGACGTCGAAGGCCTCGCCCTGCGTGAGCGCCGCGGCGACGGAGGCCCGGAGGGCGGGGTCATCCTCGACGTAGAGAACTCTCGGCACGCCCCCATTATGGGAACGCGGACGGCTTCGTGCCACTTTATGCTTCGCGCGCCATGAAACTCCCCCGCGGGCTCCTCGCCGCGCTCGTGCTCCTGGTCACGACGCAGGCCCTTGCGCAGCCTCAGGAGCTGCGCTGGGGCGGGGACGCCGAAGGGGGCGCGCCGTTCGTGGAGGCCGACCCGCGGGATCCCACGCGGCTCGTGGGGTTCGACGTGGAGGTGGCCGAGGCCCTCGCGCGTGCCCTCGGGCGAAATCCCCGCTTCGTGCAGGTGGCGTACACGGCCATCGACCAGTCCGTTTCGCGAGGGGACTTCGACATCGGGATGAGCGGCGTGGAAGACACCCCCGGCCGCCGCGAGAAGCTCCTCGTCACGCTGCCGTACTTCGAGTTCCGCGAGGTGCTCACCGTGCGCGAGGGGGACCGCGAGCGCTTCCGCAACCTCGACGACCTGAAGGGCCGGCGCATCGGCACGCTCGCCGGAACGATCGCCTGGGACCTCCTTCAGCAGGCGAAGGCCAGCCACGGCATCCAGCCCGTCTCCTACGACGACGACGTGCACCCTTACGAAGACCTCGCCGCCGGGCGGCTCGACGGCGTGGTGCTCGACCACATCATCGCGACGAGGGCCATGCGCCGGACGCCGGGCCTCCACACCCAGCCCGCCGCGCTGGGCACGGGGCACTACGTGGGCGTCCTCGCGAAAGACCAGACGGCCCTCCGGGACTCGATCGACCGCGTGCTCCGCACCCTCGCCGAAGACGGCACGCTGGAGCGCATCTACCGCAAGTGGGAGATCTGGGACGACGCCCAGGCCGCGCACGTGGCGTCTCTCGCGTCGACGGGAAAGGCCGCGAAGCAGGCGCCTGCAGCGGCAGCAGCGCCGGCCGCATCGCTCGG
>JAEUQS010000418.1 GCA_016789625.1 Acidobacteriota bacterium
CACGCCCGCGCTCGCGGGCCTCGCGGCGAGGGGCGCGCGGTTTCCGCGCGCCTACACCGTCACCCCCTGGACGGCCCCGGCGCTCGTCTCGATCTTCACGGGCCTCTACCCGCCGACGCACGGCGTCGTGAACCGCGACGACACGACGCCCAAGACGCTGCCCACGCTCCCCCGCCTCCTCGGGCAGAACGGCTACGGGCTCGTGAGCTACGGCTTCTTCACGGAGGTCTCGTACTACCGGAACCTGGGCCTGCCGAAGCCCCCGATCGACGGCGCGGAGGTCGTCGGCGCGGGCGTCCTCGCGTCCTGGCTGCGGAGCCGGCCCCAGGGGCCGTTCTTCGCGTGGATCCACTTCACCGAGCCGCACCTCCCCTACGGCGCCTCGGGCTACGAGGCGGCGACCGCGAACGTGCGCGGCTCGACCGGGCTCGAGAGGTCGCAGATCTCGGCGACGGTTCCCCTGGGGATGGGGTTCACGTTCGAGGAGGGCGACCGGGAGAAGCTCCTCGCGCTCTACGACGCCGACGTCGTCCGCATGGACGCCGCGCTCGGTTCGGTGCTCGACGCGCTCTCCGCCTCGGGCCTCGCGGAGGAGACGCTCGTCGTCTTCACGGCCGACCACGGCGAGGAGCTGCTCGAGCACGGCTTCGTGGGGCACGCCTCGACGAGCGGCGAGGCCCAGCTCACGAGCGAGGTCCTCGGGATCCCCCTCGTCCTCGCGGGGCCGGGAGTGCCGGCGGGGCTCGTGAGCGAGGCGCTCGCCCAGAACGTCGACGTCGCCCCCACGGTCCTCGCTCTCGCGGGCGTACCCGGCGACGCGACCATGCAGGGCACGTCGCTCGTGCCCGCTCTCCGCGGCCGCCCCACGAAGCGCGATCGGCTGTTCTTCGACACGACGCCCGGCGGGCACCTCACCCCGCCGGAGCGCCGCCTGGAGCGCCTCCAGGGCATCGGCGACGGGACCCGCATCCACGCCGAGCGCACCGGCGGCCCGGCGCAGGCGGCGGATCCGATCGAGCCGGCGCTCGCCCGCGAGCTCGCCCGCTGGAAGAGGCAGCAGCTCTCGGCCCGTCTCCGCGTCCTGAAGGAGCACGGTGGCGAGGTGCCGCCGGGAGAGAAGGCGATATCGGGTTATGCCGCGACGCTCGAGGTCGAAAGCCCTCGCGACGGCGAGCGCCTCGGCTTCCGGGAGAGCGGCGGGACCATCCGGCTCGCGTGGCGCGCGCCGGGCGCCGGGGCGGGAGGCGCGGCCGGTCCGTTCTGGGTCGAGTACTCCGTGGGCTCGGGAATCCTCTCGGCGCGGGGGCTCTTTCCCGTGGAGGGCCGCTCGCTCGCGTTCGGACCGTTTCCCGTGGCCTTCTGGAACGACCTCGCCACGTACAGCCCCTTCCGCTTCCGCGTCGTGGATCCCGCCACCCGGACGCGCTCGGCCTGGCAGACGTTCACGGTCGTGGCCTCCGGCTCGTAGACCGGTTCAGGGGCGTTCCGGAACGATCTTATCGAGGAGCTCGATCCAGCGGGCGACCGTCTCGGCGTCGTCGAACGAGGCCGCGCGCCGGCGTCCCCGTTGAGCCAGCTCTCTCCGGTAGTCCTCGTCGAGCCAGACCTTCTCGAACGCCGTCTGGATGGAGCGTTCCTCGCTCGGCTCGAAGAGGTGCGCCGAGGAGCCCGCCAGCTCCTCGAGTGCCGGGATCTGCGAGCAGGCCACGGGCGTTCCGAGCCGGAACGCCTCGAGCACGGGCAGCCCGAAGCCCTCGTAGAGCGAGGGGAAGAGGAGGAGCCGGGCTCCCTGGAGCAGCGCCGTCACGTCGAGGTCGCTCTGGAATCCCAGGATCCGCACGGCGGCCCCGAGGCCGAGTCTCGCCGCCTCGGCTTCGAGCGCCCGGCGCCCGTCCTCGAGAGCGCCGCAGAGCACGAGCACGAAGCCCGGGTCCCGCGACAGGGGAGAGTCCCGCAGCGCCGAGAGGAGTCGCGCGTGGTTCTTGTGGGGCCAGAAATTCGCGGGATAGACGGCGTAGCCCCCGCGCGCGAGACCCAGCCGCGAGAGCCTCGAGAGAACCTCGGCCTCCCCGAGCGCCGCCCGCTCGCGGGGGACGAGAGGCGGGAGGACGACCGTCCGCGCCTCGCTGATGCGCACCTGCGTGACCGCCATCTCGCGGGTGAACGCCGAGGAGACGACGACGCGGTCGGCCCGCCTCAGGTCCTGCCGGAACGCCCGCCGCCGGGCCAGCTCCCCGGTGGGAAAGAACCCGGGATAGTCGAGCTCCTGGAAGTCGTGCACGGTGGCGACGTGGGGCAGCCCCGGCTCATGGAAGACCGCGCTGCCCAGCGGGCTCAGGAGCGCGCTCGCGCCGCGTCGCAACAGCGAGCTGGGGTCGCCGAGGAAGCGCTGGAGAAGAGGAGGTGAGACGCGGCGGTGGGTGCGGAGAGCGCGCTTGGGCTCCCGGACCTCACCGCGGGTCCCGAGGAGGTGGACGGCGGCTCCCTGCGCGGCGAGGGTCGCGACCGCGGGCTCCGCTCCGGGCTTCACCAGGAGGTGCAGGGAGATTCCCTTCTCCGAGAGGCGCCGCAGCAGCTCGAGAGCCGCGGGCGCGGCGCCTCCGTTCGTGCCGTCGGGCGCGAGGGCCGCGAGGTCGACGTAGAGCTCGAATCGCTTGGCTATCATCGCGGGGAGACAGGGGCACGATGGCGAGAATTCTCATCTCCGGAATCACGGGCCAGGACGGCTCCTACCTCACGGAAGCGCTGCTCCGGGCCGGCGACGAGGTGCACGGCCTCGTGAGGCAGTCCAGTCTGCTCACGAGGAGCCGGCTGGATACGGCACCCGCTTGCGCCGCGGCGCGCGCCGAAGGCCGGCTGCATCTCCACTACGCGGACCTCTCCGATTCCAGCAGCCTCCAGGCCGTGGTTCGCACCGTGCGGCCCGAGGTCGTCTACCACCTCGCCGGACAAAGTCACGTCAAGATCTCCTTCGAGCTTCCAGAGTACACCGCGGATTCGACCGGTCTCGGCACTCTCAGGCTTCTCGAGGCGGTGCGCCAGCAGGCTCCCGCATGCAGATTTTTTCTGGCCGCAACGAGCGAGATTTTCGGGGAGCCCTCGGAATCGCCGCAGAGCGAAACGACGCCGATGGCACCCGTGAATCCCTATGCCGCGGCCAAGGTGTACGCGCTGAACCTCGTGCGCATCTACCGCCGCGCCTACGGCCTCTTCGCGTGCTCGGGAATCCTCTTCAACCACGAGAGCCCGCGGCGGGGGGAGAACTACGTGACCCGCAAGATCGCCCGCGCCGCGGCCCGCATCTCCCGGGGCCTCGAGAAGGAGCTGCGGCTCGGGACGCTCTCGTCGCGGCGCGACTGGGGCTATGCGAAGGACGTCGTCGAGGGGATGCGCGCGATCGTCGCGGCGCAGGAGCCGTCCGACTACGTGCTCGCGACGGGGGAGACCCACAGCGTCGAGGACTTCTGCCGCGAGGCGTTCGCGGTGGCCGGGCTCGACTACAGGGAGTACGTGGTCACCGACCCGCATTTCGTGAGGCCCGTCGACATCACCGAGACGCGGGGCGACGCCTCGCGCGCGCACCGCGAGCTGGGCTGGAGGCCGAAGACCTCGTTCAGCGAGCTCGTGAAGCTCATGGTCGATTCCGAGGTCGCCGCGCTCGACGGCCGCGAGACGGACGGCTGACGGGCCGCCCGGTGGGGCCCGCCGTGCTCGTGCCCGCGTTCCGGCGCGCCCCGGCGACCCGCCGCGCGCTGGCCTCGCTGTACGCGGCGGGCGCGACGCGCGTGATCCTCGTGGACGACGAGGGCCAGGGCGACGGCGTGGCGCTCGCGAGGGAGTTCCCGGGGCTCGAGGTCCTCACGACCGATCGGGCGCTCTACTGGACGGGATCCATCGCGCTCGCGGCCCGCCACGCGTTCGCTTCGGGCGCGGAGTCGGTGCTCCTCTTCAACCAGGACGTGGCGGTGCTCGGGCCGGACTACTTCGAGCGGCTCGCCCGCACCGCGGCCGCCCGGCCCGGCGCGCTCCTCGGCAGCGCCGTCGTGTACGCGCACGAACCCGATATCGTGTGGTCGGCGGGAGGGCGCATGGAGTTCTGGGGGCGGGGTCCCGTCGTGGCGTTCCACGGGCGAGAGGTTGCGGCTCTGCCCCTGGAGCCGTTTGCCGTCGACTGGCTCTTCGGCATGGGGACGTTCGTTCCCCGAGCCGTCTTCGAGCGCATCGGCCTCCCCGACGGCGAGCGCTTTCCGATGGCCTGGGGGGACACGGACTACTCGCTGCGCGCGAAGGCCGCGGGTGTGCCCGTCTTCGTCGACCCCGGCCTCCGGCTCGTCCACGAGGTGGGCGGCTACGACGCGCGCGCCGCCGGCCCGCCGTCCGCGGGCCTCTACGTGAGCTGGCTGCTCGACCCGCGCCACAACCTCTCGCTCGACGCGCACCGCGAGATCTGGCGGCGGCACGGGCCGCGGGGTCTCTGGCCGCTCGCGCTGGGCGTCCGCGCGCTCCACCTCCTCGCGAACTACGTGCGGATCCGGGTGCTCTACCCCGGCGAGGGGCGCGAGGCATGAGCCTGCCGCGCATCTCCCTCGTCACGCCGAGCTACCAGCAGGCGGCGTTTCTCGAGGCGACGCTCGAGAGCGTCCTCTCGCAGAACTATCCCGATATCGAGTTCTCGGTGCGCGACGGCGGCTCCACCGACGGCTCGGTCGCGATCCTCGAGAGGTACGCGGACCGGGTGCCGTTCGTCTCCGAGAGGGACGGCGGCCAGGCCGACGCCATCAACCGCGGCTTCCGCACCGCGACGGGCGAGGTGATGGGCTGGCTGAACAGCGACGACGTGCTCCTCCCGGGCGCGCTCGCGGCCGTGGGCGAGGCGTTCGCGAAGAACCCCGAGCTCGTTCTCGTGTACGGCCGCGCCGTGTACGTGGACGCCGAGGGAAAGCGGCTCGCGCCCTACCTCACGGCGCCGTGGAGCCGGGAGCGCCTCGCGGACTACTGCTTCCTGGCACAGCCCGCGACGTTCTGGCGGAGCCGCGTGCTCCGCGAGGTGGGCGAGCTGGATGCCTCGCTCCACCACACCATGGACTACGACTACTGGCTGCGCATCGCCGAGCGCTACGAGGACCGGCAGATCCTGTACCTCGATCGCGAGCTGGCCGCGGCGCGGCTCCACGGCGACGCGAAGTCGGTCGCGGGGTGGGATCGCGGGCTGGACGAGATCTTCCGGCTCGTGAAGAGGCGCACGGGACGCGTCTCGCTGTGGTGGTGCGTCGCCAAGTGGGATCACCGGCTCGACGGCCGCAGCCAGGTGACCGACCCGCATCCCGTTCCGTGGCGGGTCTACCCGCCCGCGATCCTGGAGTTCCTGAGATCGAACCCGCCGTCGCAATGGCTCCGCGGGCTCCGCGGGGCGTTCCGCGGGCTCAGAAAGAGGCTTTCGTGAAGCACTTCATCCTCTTCTACGACGTCGTGCCCGACTACGTGGAGCGCCGCGCGGCCTTCCGCGCCGAGCATCTCGAAAAGGCCTGGGCCTCCCACGACCGCGGCGAGCTCGTGCTCGGGGGGGCGCTGGCGGATCCCCCGGACGGAGCGGTGCTCATCTTCAAGGCCGATTCGCCCGACGTGGTGCGTCGGTTCGCCGAGGCCGATCCCTACGTGGTGAACGGCCTCGTCGCGAGCTGGCGCGTGAGGGAGTGGACGACGGTCGCCGGCGCTCTCGCGGCGACCCCCGTGAGGCCGGCCTAGGCCGGGCCGTCCGGTCCGCCGGGACCGCGGCGCGGATAGCCCGTGCGCTCCTCGCGCTCGCGGCGGACGACGACCTTCTGCCCGCGGATCTTGGTTCCGCGGAGCGCCGAGATGACCTGCTCGGCCACGTCTCCGGCCACCTCGACGAGCGAGAAGCGCTCGGCGATCTCGATGGCGCCGATCGACTTCGAGGCGATGCCGGCCTCGTTCGTGATGGCGCCGAAGAGATCCGCCGGGCGCACGCCGCCGCCGCGTCCGGCCCCGATGAAGATCGAGACCGAGTCGGGGAAGCGCGGCGTCTTGGGCCGCGGCGTGAACGGCCTCGGAGGACCAGCCGGCGTGAATCCGCCCGCCTGAGGGGGACCGTCGAAGCGCGGCCGGGGGCGTTCGGCCGGTATGAAGGGCGAAGGGATCTCCGGCTCGTCCTCGCGCGCTCCGCTCGCCTGGTGCACGAGCTTCACGCCCGCGGCGGCGATGTCCAGGAGCTCGAACTCCTCGGCGAGGGACTCCACCGCCACGCGGTAGCTGTCGAGGTTTCCGCCCAGGATCGTCTCGCGGAGCGAGGCCCGCGTGAGCTCGAGGCGGCGGGCCTTCAGGTCGGCCACGGTGGGCACCTGGGTGACGTC
>JAEUQS010000422.1 GCA_016789625.1 Acidobacteriota bacterium
GAGGGCCTAGGTCCATGGCCGAGAGACGCCTCCGCGCCCTCATCGTCGACGACGAGCCCCCGGCGCGTACCTGGGTCAGGCGGCAGCTCGAAGGGGACCCCGACGTCGAGATCGTGGGTGAGGCCGAGGACGGCTTCGCGGCCGTGAGCGCCATCGAGGAGCACGAGCCCGACCTCGTGCTCCTCGACGTGCAGATGCCGGGGCTCGACGGCTTCGGCGTGCTCGAGATGCTCGCGGGCCGGAAGCTCCCGGCCATCGTCTTCATCACGGCGTTCGATCGCTACGCCGTCCGCGCGTTCGAGGTCAACGCCATCGACTACCTGATGAAGCCGTTCTCGCGCGACCGCTTCGCCGGCACGCTCTCCAAGGTGAAGGCCCAGCTGGAAAAGAGCGCCGCGGGCGCCCAGCGGCTCGTCACGCACCTCCGGCAGGACGGCCGCCGCCCCGAGTGGCTCCTCGTGCGCGCCGGCGACCGGAGCCGTTTTCTCAAGCTCCGCGACGTGGATTTCGTGGAGGCCGCCAAGAACAGCGTCCTGCTCCACGCGGGCGCGGACAGCTATTCCTTCCGCACCACGATGAAGGCGATGGAGGAGGCGCTCGACCCGGGGCGGTTCCTGCGCATCCACCGGTCCACGATCGTGAACCTCGAGCGCGTGAAGGAGCTGGAGCCCTGGTTCAACGGCGAGTACCGCGTGATCCTGAAGGACGGGCGGATCCTGACGCTGAGCGCCAATTACCGCTCGGAGCTGGCCCGGTTCAAGAGCCTTCCGGATGCGGGGGAGGCCTGAGGAGGCGGTCGATCGAGAGGACGATCTCCTCGCGGGTGCCCGCGCCCGTGCCTTCGGGCTGGTAGGAGCGGCGCAACAGGTCGCCGAGCCGCACGACGACCTCCTCGGCCGTGCGGCCGTCGCGGAGGATGAGCGGTCCCAGGGCGTCCAGCGTGCCGAGGAGGAACGCGGGGTCGACCTCGGCGCGGGCGGCGGCGAGCGTGGCCTCCGTGACCTCGGCCTCGAGCCGCGCCGCCTCGAGCGCGAGAGCGGCCTCCTCCCTCGAGAACCGCACCGCGTGGAGCACGGCGAGGAGCCCCCAGCCCACGGTGAGGAGGCTCAGGAAGTTCTCCCGCAGGTTGTCGCGCGTGCTGCACCAGAGCTGGACCGGGTCGAAGCTGCCGAGCTTCAGAACGACCATGAGCGGCTGGAAGAGAGCCTCGTGCGCGATCACGAGGAGCGGAGACGCCGCGACGAAGACGAAGGCGGCCAGGCCCCGGCGTTCCCCGCCGAGCGGATGGCGCCTCACGAGCCGCGCCACGAGCGGCGTCATCGCGGCCCATACCCAGGCCCCCACGAGGGGCGCGCCGAAGACCCAGAAGTCCTGCGGCCGGTCGAACGTGAAGGCCATGAGCGACACGCTCACGCCCGTCGAGAGGCCGAAGAGCGTCCAGCCGAGGAGCACCTTGGCGGTGTCGGACCTCATGGCCGTCAAGTCGCGACCTCGTAGGGCAGCTCGATGTGGGCGACCGCTCCGCCTCCCGGCCGGGAAAGCAGCTCGAACGTCTGGCGCTCCTGGTGAAGAGCCTGGAGCCGGGCCCGCGTGCTCGTGAGACCGAGGCCCGGCGCGAACGGCGCATCGCCCGAAACCCCGGGCCCGTCGTCGCGCACCTCGAGGACGAGGCGATCGTGCACCCTCCGCACGTCGACCTCGATGCGGCCTCCGGCCCGCACGCGGGAGAGACCATGCCGCACGGCGTTCTCCACGAGGGGCTGGAGGAGCAGCCTCGGCACGCGAGCGCTCGCGGCCTCGGGCGTCGCCTCGAGGGAGTACGAAAGGCGCTCGCCGAAGCGGAGCTTCAGGAGGCCGAGGTAGCGCTCGAGAAAGCGCAGCTCGGCCTCGACGGTCGAGAGCGGCGCGCCGTCGGTGAGGCTCTCGCGGAACAGGGCCGAAAGCTCCCCGACCGCGCGCACCGCGGCCTGCGGATCGTCTTCGATGAGGGGGAGCACTCCGTTCAGCGTGTTGAAGAGGAAGTGGGGGTGGAGCTGGGCGCGCAGCGTCTCGAGCCGCACCGCGGCGAGCCGCGTGCGGAGCTCGGTATCGCGCAGCGCCTGCGCGCGAGCCCGGCTCGCCGATTCCACGCCGGCGGCGGCCGCGAGCACCAGAGCGTAGAGGAGAAGGTGATAGCGCCAGCCGAGCACGAGCGACTGACGGAACGGCGTGCCGAGAAGGTCTGCGAGCGCGACGCGCCCCTCGGCCAGGAAGTTGAGCGCGACGAAGTTGAGGAGCATCGCCACGAACGTGAAGACGGCGGCTGCCGCGAGGTGCACGGCGAGCGTCCCCCTCCGGCGCACGGGAGCGAGCGGCCACCTCCGGCAGAGCGCGGCGACCGCGGGATACAGACCCGCCCAGATCCAGGCCCTCACGAGGTAGGGCCAGGTGACGCCCCACCACGTGAACGGCTGCCCCGTGAGGACCGGGCGGCCCGTGCGATACCGGTCCCCGGCGTTCACGAGCCCGATGGCGGTCGCCACGATCGCCACGAGGACGAACGCCGCGGAACCCCGGGGGCGGAAGCGCTCGACGTTCGCGCCGTTCATTCGCGGATCATCCCGCCTCGGTGCCGCGAGCCCGTCCGGGCCGGGACGAAAGCCTCCGAAAGAGGGCGGAGGGCCCCGGAACGGTTCGGGAGGCTCCCGAACCCGCGCGCGGGCCTCTCGGACCGGAAGCGTTGGACCCCGCGGCCGCGCGCTCCACCCTGCGTGCCGGAGGCTCCCGTGAACCGACTGCTTGCCGTTCTACCCGCCTGCTGCCTCGCGCTCGAGACCTTGGCCGCCCGTGTCCCGGGCGCGGCCGTCGACACCACCCGGCTCGTCCCGATCGTTCTCGACGTGCCCACCGCGACCGCGCGGTACACCACGGAGCTCGCGCTCTCGAACCGCGGCGCCACCGCCGTGACGGCGACGCTGCGCTATCACCCGTCGCTCGGGGCCCCTTCGGGAGGCGAGACGTCTCTGGCCCTCACGCCGGGCCAGCAGCTCCTCGTGCCCGACACGATCGCGCTCCTCCGCGAGAAGGGCCTGAGCCTTCCCGAGGGAGAAGCCCAGGCGGGCACGCTCGAGGTGGTGTTCGCGGGCGCCGAGAGCGAGGACGTCGTGGCCGCGACGGCCCGCACGACGACGGCGGTTCCCTCGCCCACAGGTCGGGCCGGCCTCGCCTACGGCGCGCTCCGCGGGGGCTCGACGACGCGCCTCCTCGTTTACGGGCTTCGCGAGAGCCCGTCGGACCGGTCCAACCTCGCGCTCCTCTCGACCGGAGCCGAGCCCGTGACGGTGAAGGTCACGCTCCGCTCCGGCACGGGCGACGGCGCCGCGTTCGTCCTCCACGAGGCGAAGACGCTGCCGGCGTTCGGCTGGCTCCAGGTGAACGGCGTCCTCTCCTCGGCGGGAATGACGAACGGATGGGCCGAGGTCGAAAGAGTTGGCGGCACCGGCGCGTTCAGCGCGTACGGCGTCGTGAACGACAACGTGACGAACGACGGCTCGTTCCTCCCGCCCGTGCCCGAGGGGCGCAGCGGCGGCCGGCTCACCGTGCCCGTGATCGCCGAGACGGCGACCATCCTGAGCGAGCTGGTGCTCGCGAACCGGAGCGCGTCGAACGTGACGTTGACGCTCTCGTACGTGAGGTCGCTGACCGCGCCCGACGGGGCCGACGGCGTCGCGACGGTGACGCTCGCGCCCCGCGAGCAGCGGATCTTCCCCGACGCTTACGCTCTCCTCCGCGCTGCGGGCGTCGCCACCGGCGCCGAGCGCGCGGGACACGTCGGCAGCTTGCGCATCACGGTTTCGGGCGCGCCGATCGACCAGGTCTTCGCGGCGGCGCGCACCGGCTTCCGCGGGCCCGAGGGCGGCTCCGTCGGGCTCTTCACGCCCGCCGTCACGCCGGCCGAGGAGGCGGGCCCGGAGGTCGCGCTCCACGGGCTCTCGGCGGACGCGGAGAACCGCTCGAACGTCGCGCTCGTCCACACCGGGCCCGACGGCTCGGGCTCGATCGCTCTCGAGGTCCGCGCGTACGACGGCGAGAGCGGCGGCGTGGAGAAAGGCTCCGCGCTGCGGCAGACCCTCGCGCCGGGCCAGCACACCCAGTTCAACTCGATTCTCGGGAACGCCGGTATCCGCAGCGGCTGGGTGCGTGTGCGGCGCGTGGAAGGCTCGGCAGCGTGGCTCGCGTACGGCGTCGGGAACGACGGCGGCCTGCCGGGCGAGCGCACGGGCGACGGCGCGTACGTGGCGATGGACCTGCCCGCTCCCGCCCCGGCCCCCGCCGGGACGATCGGACCCGCGGGCGGAACGGTCACGCTCGCCGGAGTCGGCACGCTGGTGGTGCCTCCGGGGGCCCTGACCTCGCCGGTCGCGTTGACGCTCACGCGCCGCACGAACGTGCCTCTCGATCCGAACCTCGATCCGGAGACCCTCGTGGACCTCGCGCCGGCCGGCGTGAGGTTCGCGTATCCCGTGCCGCTCACGCTGTCGTTCGATCCGGCCCGCGGGCCCTCGGGTTTCGCGGCGCACCAGCTCGGCGTGCAGCGGTTCGAGG
>JAEUQS010000461.1 GCA_016789625.1 Acidobacteriota bacterium
AAAGGCGAGCGAAGCGAGCGGAGCGGAAGGGCCCGGGAAACCCATAACTGGGTTTCCCGGCTACTCAGCCAAAACCCGGAGCTGGGCGTCGGCGAAGAGGACCTCGTCGTTGAACGTCGCGACGTCCTCGGCCCCCCGGGCCACGGCCCGTTTGCTCTCGCCGTCGGCCTTGGCCCGCTCGGCGGTGCCGCGGTCGATGACGTCCTTCGTGAACGCCTTGGCGGCGAGGACGCGGACCTGGTCGTTCGCGACCTCCACGATGCCGCCGTGCAGCGCGAAGGACGTGTGGGCGGAGCCTTCGCGGTAACGCACGACACCCGTGCCCAGGAGCGCGATGAGCGGCGTGTGCCCGGGCAGGATGCCGATCTCACCGTCGGCCGACGGCAGCGTCACCTCGTCGCACGGGAGCTTCGCGACGACGGCCTTCTCGGGCGTGACGACGGTGAGCGAAAGACGCATGGCTTACTTCTGCTCGCGGAGGAGCTTCTCGCCCTTCTCGCGGGCCTCTTCGATCGTGCCCACGAGGTAGAACGCCTGCTCGGGGAGGTCGTCGTGCTGGCCGGCCACGATCTCCTTGAAGGAGCGGATCGTGTCGGCGATCTTCACGTACTTGCCGTCGATGCCCGTGAACTGCTGCGCGACGAAGAACGGCTGCGACAGGAAGCGCTGGATCTTGCGGGCGCGGCCGACGATGATCTTGTCGTCCTCGGAGAGCTCGTCGATTCCGAGGATCGCGATGATGTCCTGGAGATCCTTGTACTTCTGGAGCACGGCCTGCACGGAGCGCGCGACGGAGTAGTGCTCCTCGCCGACGATCATCGGCGAGAGGATCTTGGAGGTCGAGGCGAGGGGATCGACGGCCGGGTAGATGCCCAGCTCGGAGATCTGCCGCGAGAGAACCGTGGTGGCGTCGAGGTGGGCGAACGCCGTGGCGGGCGCGGGGTCCGTGAGGTCGTCGGCGGGCACGTAGATGGCCTGGACCGACGTGATCGAGCCCTTCTTCGTCGAGGTGATGCGCTCCTGCAGCTGGCCCATTTCCGTGGCGAGGTTCGGCTGGTAGCCGACGGCCGAAGGCATGCGGCCGAGGAGCGCGGAGACCTCGGAGCCGGCCTGCGTGAAGCGGAAGATGTTGTCGATGAAGAGGAGGACGTCCTTGCCCTCGACGTCGCGGAAGTACTCGGCGATGGTGAGGCCCGAGAGGCCCACGCGGAGGCGCGCGCCGGGGGGCTCGGTCATCTGGCCGTAGACGAGCGCGGCCTTGGACTTCCGCCAGTCGGTGGGGTCGATGATTCCCGACTCGGAGAACTCGAGCCAGAGGTCGTTGCCTTCGCGCGTGCGCTCGCCGACGCCGGCGAACACCGAGTAGCCGCCGGCCGACTTCGCGACGTTGTTGATGAGCTCCTGGATGAGAACCGTCTTGCCGACGCCGGCGCCGCCGAAGAGGCCGGTCTTGCCGCCCTTGGTGTACGGCTCGAGGAGGTCGATGACCTTGATTCCGGTCTCGAACATCTCGACCGACGTGGACTGGTCTTCGTAGCTCGGGGCCTCGCGGTGAATGGGCCAGTACGTCTTGGCCGCGACCTCGCCCATGCCGTCGACGGGCTCACCGAGGACGTTCAGGATGCGGCCGAGCGTCTCCGGCCCGACGGGCACGGAGATGGGCTGGCCGAGGTCGATCGCCTCCATGCCGCGGACGAGGCCGTCGGCCGGCTTCATCGAGACGCAGCGGACGCGGTTCTCGCCGAGGTGCTGGGCCACCTCGGTCATGAGGTCGATCTTCTCCGTCGACAGGCCCTGCCGGTCGACGATGCGCACCGCGTTGAGGATGGTGGGGAGCTTGCCGTTCGGGAACTCCACGTCCACGACGGGTCCGATGACCTGAACGACCTTGCCGATGTTTTCCATTGTGTCCTCTGCGTCCGTTCTTCCGATTTCCTGGTCTCGGTCTTCCTGGTCGGTCTTCCTGGTGGTTCTCCCCGCGGACCGGTGAGGGGCGAACCGCCCCGGTATCTCGAGAGTTCTTCTCCCCGGTGGGGGGCCTGGGGGGATCGAGAAACCCCCAGGATCAAATTCAGTCCAAGGCCGCCGCGCCGGAAACGATCTCGATGAGCTCCTTGGTAATGCGCGCCTGGCGCGCCCGGTTGTAGATGAGCGTGAGCGACCGGATCATCTCGCCCGCATTCTTGGAGGCGCCTTCCATGGCGGTCATCCGGGCCGCGTGCTCGGCAGCGGCGGATTCCAGGAGGATGCGGAAGAGCTGGAACTCCAGGTACTGGGGCACGAGCATGCCGAGGAGCACCTCGGGACCGGGCTCGTAGAGGTAGTCCTGCCCCGCGGACTTGCCGCCGGCGCCGAGATCCTCGAGCGCCACCGGCAGGAGCTTCCGGGTCATCGTGATCTGCGCGATGACGCTCTTGAAGTCGTTCGAGAGGGCGTACACCGAATCGACCTCGCCGTCGAGGAACCGTTTCGCGAGACCTTGCGCGATCTCTCGCGCCGTCCCCGAGTCGAACTTCGAGAAGATGCCGGGACGCGAGTCGAGGATCGGCACGTCGCGCCGCTTCCAGAAGTCGTAGCCCTTCTTGCCCAGGCAGACGAGGGAGACCTTCTTGCCGCTCGCGAGCGCGTTCTTCACGAAGAGGCTCGTCGTGCGGTTCACGTTCGTGTTGAACGCGCCGCAGAGCCCCTTGTCGGTCGTGACCGTGACGACGAGGATGTGCTTCTCCTCGCGGGTCGCGAGAAGGGGATGCGCCGGGGCGCCGTCCTCGCCCGCACCCACGCGGCTCGCGACGGACCCGAGCACCTGGGCGAGCGTCTCGGCATAGGGACGCGCCGCGATCACCCGGTCCTGAGAACGGCGGAGGCGCGAGGCCGCCACCATCTTCATGGCCTTGGTGATCTGCTGGGTGTTCTTGACGCTCTTGATCCGGCGCCGGATGTCGATGAGACCGCCCGCCACGCGATGCTCCTTACTGCTTCGCCTGGGGGTTGCCTGCGATGAAGAGCTTCTTGCCCTCGCCGATCGCGGCGAGGAGCTTCTCCTCGAGGGCCTTGTCGAGCTTGCCGGCCGTGCGCACCTCGTCGAGGAGCGACGCGTGCGCGCTGGCGAGATACTTGTGGAGCGCGCTCTCGAACGGCAGCACGGCCTCGACGCGGAGATCGTCGAGGAAGCCCTTGACGCCGGCGAACACCGAGGCCACCTGGAGGCCGATGTCCATCGGGACGTACTGCTTCTGCTTCAGCATCTCGGTGAGGCGCTTGCCGCGGTTGAGCTGGTTCTGCGTGGATTTGTCGAGGTCGGAGCCGAACTGCGCGAAGGCCGCGAGCTCTCTGTACTGGGCGAGGTCGAGACGCAGCGTGCCCGAGATGGCGCGCATCGTCTTGATCTGCGCCGAGCCACCGACGCGGGACACCGAGATGCCGACGTTGATGGCCGGCCGCACGCCGGCGTAGAAGAGGTCGGCCTCGAGGAAGATCTGGCCGTCGGTGATCGAGATGACGTTCGTGGGGATGTACGCCGAGACGTCGCCCGCCTGGGTCTCGATGATGGGGAGCGCCGTGAGCGAGCCGCCGCCGTTCTCCTTGGAGAGCTTTGAGGCGCGCTCGAGGAGCCGGCTGTGCAGATAGAAGACGTCGCCCGGGTACGCCTCGCGGCCGGGCGGCCTGCGGAGGAGGAGCGAGATCTCGCGGTAGGAGGCGGCCTGCTTGGAGAGGTCGTCGTAGATGCAGAGCGCATGGCCGCCGTTGAACATGAAGTACTCGCCCATGGCGCAGCCGGCGTACGGGGCGAGGTACTGGAGCGGCGCGGGGTCGGCGGCGGAAGCCGAGACGACGATGGTGTGCTCCATCGCGCCGTGCTCCTCGAGCGTCTGCACGACCTGCGCGACCGTGGAGTTCTTCTGGCCGATCGCCACGTAGACGCAGATGACGCCCTTACCCTTCTGGTTGATGATGGCGTCGAGAGCGACGGCGGTCTTGCCGGTCTGGCGGTCGCCGATGATCAGCTCGCGCTGGCCGCGGCCGATGGGGATCATGGCGTCGATGGCCTTGAGGCCCGTCTGCATCGGCTCCTTGACGGGCTGCCGCGCGACGACTCCGGGAGCGATGCGCTCGACCGGATAGAACTCCTTGGACTCGATGGGCCCCTTGCCGTCGCGGGGCTGACCCAGCGGATCCACGACGCGCCCGACGAGGCCGGGGCCCACGGGGACCGAGATGATGCGCTTCGTGCGGCGCACCGTGTCGCCCTCTTTGACCTTCGAGGTCTCGCCCATGAGCACGCAGCCGACGTTGTCTTCCTCGAGGTTGAGCGCGAGGCCGTAGACCCCGTCGGTGAACTCGAGGAGCTCGCCGGCCATGCAGCGCTCGACGCCGTAGACGCGGGCGATGCCGTCGCCGACGAGCGTCACGGTGCCCGTCTCGGCGACGTCCATCGTGCGGTCGAGACCCTGAAGCTGGGCCTTGATGAGCTGGGTGATTTCCTGTGAGCTGATCTGTGACATGGCTTCTTTCCCGTCGAGACGGCGGTACGGCTTTCCGGCGGCTATTGAGTGCGGGGCGCCGACGACAGCGCGGCGCGGGCCTTGCGAAGGCGGCCCGCGAGCGAGGCGTCGTACGTGGAGCTGCCCAGCTGGACCACGAATCCTCCGAGGAGGCTCGGGTCCACCTCGGCCCTGAGGCGGATCTTCTTTCCGGTGGCCTTCTCGAGGCTCTCGCGAACGCTCGCGGAGGTCGCCTCGTCGAGCGCCACGGCGGAGCGGACGCGCGCCTCGGCGATCTTCCGCTCGACGTCGACGCGCTCCCCGATCGCGGTAACGACCTCGCCGAGGTGCGCGATCCGCCGGTTTCCGAGGAGCGCCCGGAGGAGGTTCGTGCCGAGCGCGGAGAGCCCGACGCGGGATGCGAGCGAGTCGAGGAGGGCCGCCTTCCTGTCGCGGGGGAGGGCGGGGTTCGCGAGCGCGCGGCGCAGGTCGTCGTTCGTCCGCATCGCGGCGACGATCTCCGCCAGGGGAGCGACGAGCGCCTCGAGGGCTTCGGCGCCGCCCGCGACCTGCGCGGTCGCCTCGACGTAGGGTCTCGTGAACTTTGCGGCCATCGTCTCAGCCCTTCCGCTCGCCCGCGGCGCCGGTGAGGCTCGCGAGGCCTTCCTGCGCGAGGCGGCGCTGGTCGTCCGCCGTGAGGCTCTTCCTGAGGATCTCCTCGGCGGTCTTCACGGAGAGGCCTGCGGCGTACTCGAGGAGCTCGGCCCGCGCCGCCCGCATGCGGCTCTCGATGTCGGCCTCGGTGCGCGCGACCAGCCGCTTGGCATCGGCCTCGGCCTGGGTCACGAGGTTGGCCTCCTCGTGGACCGCGTCCTTCTCGGCGGTGAGCCGGATGTCGGCGATCTCGTTCTCGATCTTCGCGAGGCGCGCCTGGATCTCCCGGGTGAGCTGCTCGGCCTTCACCCGATCGCTTTCGGCTTTCTTCTGCGCGGTGAGGACGCCATCGCGCCGCTCGGCCAGCCAGTTCGAAAGGGGCTTCCGGAGAAAGTAGACGAGGACACCAAGGAAGAGGACGAGGTTGAGCCCCTGCCAGAAGGGCATGGGGACGCCCAGCCACGTGTTGGCTTTCTCATGCCCCTCCGCGGCGGCTCCGTGTCCGGACCCTTCTTCGCCGGACGCGAGCAGGGCGGAAGACAACGACGCGGCGCAGACGGCGCCGGCGAGGAGGATGGCCCGGACGCGCCTCACGCGACCTTCCGTCCGAGGGCCGTCGACGCGAGCTCGGCCGCGAGGGCCGGTGCCGCCGTCTCGAGCTCGGACCTCGTCTGCGCGATGGACGCGTCGAGCGACCGCAGGCTCGCGTCGGCGGTGGCGCGCGCCTGCTTCTGGGCGACCTCGAGGAGATCCTGCCGCTTTGCCTGGGCCCTCGCGCGAGCGGCATCGCGAACCGACATCGCTTCCCTGCGGGCGGCCGTGAGGCGCTCCTCGATCTCCTCGAGGATGCGCTTCTGCTTCTCGAGCGCGCCGGTGAGGGCGGCGGCCGAGGCGGCCTGCTCCTCCTCGCGCTCCTCCAGGAACGTTCCGAGCGGCTTCAAAACGAACAGCCGGAGAACCCAGTAGGTTCCCCAGAAGATCGCCATGATGACGAGAAGGGAGAGGTCGGGCAGCTGCATGCGTCTTATCTGATTTCCGCTGGTTCCGTTCGGCTGGGCGCTCCGGGCAGGGGCGGGCGAGGGACGGCGAGGAGGAAAAGAGACACGACCTACGGGAAACGTGGTGCCGGAGACGCTCGGGCGCGGGTTTATGCCACGAAAGCGGGGCATGGTCAAATGCCGGAAGGCCCACGGCGCTGGAGCGGGGAAGGAGTCGCGCTGGTGAGAAGCGGGGAGTCCGGAGTTCCCCTGGAAACGAGGATCCGGGAGTCCTTCGAGGAGGCCGACCGGCTCTGGGCGGAGGCGACGGCGACCGTCGTCCCGGGCGAGCTGGCCTGCCGCGGCGGCTGTTTCGGGTGCTGCGTGGGCCTTTTCGAGATCACCCTGCCCGAGGCGCTCCTCGTCCGGGAGGGTTTCTCGCTCCTGCCCGCCGGCGAGCGGGAGGACTCCCTCCGCCGGGCGGCCCGGATCGTCGAGCGGACCGCGCAGGTCTTCCCGGGAGAGGCCTCGACCGGCGTGCTCGACCCCGGCCGGACCGAGGAGGAGGACGATCGCTACTTCGAGGTCGTCAGCGAGTCGGCCTGTCCGATGCTGGAGCTTCCGGGCGGCCGCTGCCGCATCTACGCGCACCGGCCCATCACGTGCCGCACGTTCGGGGTGGCCTGGAAGCGCTCGGGGGAGGTCGTGAACCCCGCCTGCCCCCTGAATTTTCCCGAGGGCGGCGAGGAGCGGCAGCGCGAGACCGCCATCGATCTCGATCTCCTGACTTCCGCCGACCAGCTCCTCGCCGAGGCCGCTCTCGCCGCGGGTCTTCCCGCGGGCCTCGAGTCCACGATTCCGCACGCGCTCGTGGGAAGCGCTTTCGCGGAGCTCGGGGACGGCGGGCGGAGCGGGGACGGGGGCGGCTCGTGACCGCTCCGGTCCCGGCGGAATAACCCGATATCGCGTTCGGCGCGTGGATCGCAACTCGATATCGAGTTACTTCTTCGCGGTGGCGGGGCCGGTCTCGACGGGACCCTGGATCACGGCGCCCTCCTCCACGGTGAGCGCCGGCGTGTGGAGCTCGGCGTAGATCCGCGCGCCCGCGTGGATCTCGATGCGCTCCTTGGCGAAGACCTTTCCCTTGATCGTGCCCGAGACGGCCAGCCGGCCCACCCGGATCTCGCCCTCCACCACGGCGGCGTCTCCCACCACGAGCTCCTGCTCCGAGAGGATGGTTCCCTTGAACTCGCCGTCGATGCGAAAGACGTCCTGGAACGTGAGGGTCCCCTCGAACTTCGCGCCGCGGTCCAGGAACCCGTTGAGCGCGGTCGCGCTCTTCCGCCCGATCACAGCGCGTGCTCTTTCTCGATGAGCCGGTTGAAGAGGTCGATGAGCACCTCCTCGGAGTGGAACCGGATCCGGAGCTCGCCGCCCTTCTTCTTCCGCTTGATCTCGACGAACGTCCCGAGGGCCCGGGAGAGCCGGAGCTCCGCGTCGCGCGTGTCGGCGTCCTTCCGTTCGGGCTCCCGGACCGTCGGGGGCGCCCCGGCGAGGAGCGCGTTGACCCGCGCCTCCGTGGCGCGGACGCTGAGGCCCTTGTCGGCGATCTCCTGCGCCAGCGCTTCCTGATCCGCGGCGGACGGGAGCGGGAGCAGCGTCCGCGCATGTCCCGCCGTGAGCGCGCCGCTCTCGACGAGCCGCCTCACCTCGGGAGGGAGCTTGAGCAGCCGGATGGCGTTCGCGACGGTGGCGCGGTCCTTGCCGACCCGCTCGGCGACCTCGTCCTGCGTGAGGCCGAACTCCTCCTTCAGGCTGCGGTAGGCCTCGGCCTCCTCGAGGGGCGTGAGGTCCTTGCGCTGAACGTTCTCCACGAGGGCGAGCAGCAGGTGGTCCCTGTCGGAGAGACCCTCGCGCACGAGGACGGGGATCTTGGTGAGGCCGGCGAGCCGGGCGGCCCGGGCGCGCCGCTCGCCCGCGAGGATCCGGTACCGGTCGCCGTCGCGGGTGACGAGCACCGGCTGGAGGATGCCGCTCTCCTTGATGGAGCTCGCGAGCTCCTGGATGGCGTCGTCGTCGAACCGCCTTCGGGGCTGCCTGCGGTTGGCGTCCAGGAGGTCGAGGTCCAGCTCCCTCACCCCCGAGCTGGTCCTGTCCTCTGCCGGACGCGAGGACGGGATCAGCGCGGAGAGACCTCGGCCGAGGGCGGGCTTCTTGGGCTGCATCGTCTTCTCCCGCTCAGCCCGGAATCGCGACCGGCGGAGCCAGCGCGGCCAGCTCGCGCTGGAGCATCTCGCGGGCGATGCCGAGATAGGCCTCGGCGCCGCGCGACTTCACGTCGTAGAGGAAGATCGGCTTCCCGAACGAAGGTGCCTCACCCAGGCGCACGTTGCGGGGCACCACGTGGGTGAACAGCTTCGGCCCGAAGAACCGGCGGATCTCGTCGAGCACCTGCTTGGAGAGGTTCGTTCCGCCATCCCACATCGTGGCGACGACCCCCGTGACCGAGAGCGTCGGGTTCAGGGTCTCCCGGATCCTCTCGATCGTCGCGAGGAGCTCCGACACGCCTTCGAGGGCGAAGTACTCGCACTGGATGGGGACGAGGACCTCGTCCGCGGCCGTCAGCGCGTTGACGGTGAGGAGGCCGAGCGACGGCGGGCAATCGATGAAGACGTAGTCGAACCGGTCGCGTACCGCCGCCAGCCGCTCAGCGAGGCGGTACTCGCGCCTCTCGGCGCCCACCAGCTCGACCTCCGCGCCCACGAGCTCGCGGCTCGCGGGGACGAGCGTGAGGCAGGGCAGGTCCGTTCCCCGCGCGACGTCCTCGAACGACGCATGCCCGACGAGCCAGTCGTAGGCGGTGCTCCGGAGCGCGGCCTTGTCGACACCCAACCCCCCGGTCGTATTGCCCTGCGGATCGAAGTCCACGAGGAGGACCTTCTTCTCGAGGACGGCCAGCGCGGCCCCGAGCGAGATCGTCGTCGTGGTCTTTCCGACTCCACCCTTCTGGTTCGCGACGGCGAGGACGCGGGCGCGGGACGGTGCACTCAGTGGATTGAGGGTGGATTCCCCTGTGGATTGTTTCACGTGGAACACTCGAAGACGGCCACACCACGGGCTTCGGAGCCCGGTGTGCTGTGGAATGCTGCCCTGTGGATACCGCTTTCCTGGCGGGCCTTTTCGAAGAGCGGTTCCGTGGTCCAGAGCAGCGCCCGGCCACCCGGGCGGAAGAGCGGCAACGCCGTCTTCACGAGCCGGCCAGCCTGCGCTACGGCCCGGGTCGTGAGGACGTCGATGCTTCCCTTCTTCATGGCGAACGAATCGGGGAATCTAGCGTTCGCTACCGAGACCGTCAAACCGGTCGCGAGAACGACGCTTTCGAGGAACCGGCACTTCTTGCCGACCGACTCCACCAGCGCGCCCCGGAGGTCCCTTCGGACCAGCAGCAAGGGGAGCGCCGGAAAGCCCCCTCCCGAGCCCAGATCCAGGAGATCGAGGCCGCCGGGCTTCGGCTGCGGGAGGTGGGGAAGCCCGCGGAGCGCGTCGAACAGGTGCCATTCGAGGATCGCATCCGGATCCGCGGCCTTCCGGGACATGAGGTTGAGCTCCTCGTTCGCGAGGAGAAGAAGCTCCACGTAATGCGCGAGCGCGTCGGCCGCGGCCGCGATGCGCGCTCCGTCCGCTGCTCCCTCGGCCCTCACCCGGATCGCGTGGGCGTACTCGCTGCGGTTCACGGCGTCGTCTCCCCGCCCGCGGATTCGCTTCGCCGGCTCGTCCTGGCCAGGATCCGCGCCAGCACGATCGTCACGGCCGCCGGCGTCACGCCGGGGATCCGGCCTGCCTGGCCGATCGTTCGGGGTCTGTGCCGGTCCAGCTTCTCCACGGCTTCGGCCGAGAGCCCGGGAACGCCTCGATATGCGAAGGCGGGCGGAATCGTCCGTTCTTCCGCCGATCGCAGACGTCTCACGACGTCTTCCTCTTTGCGCAGGAAACCGTCGTAGCGCACCTCGTCCACCAGCCGCCCCGCGTCCTCGGGTTCGAGCTTCGCGAGCAGCGCGCTCGGATCCGCCTCGCCGCCGGACTCACGGAGGAGGCCGTCCACGACGTCCATGTCGACCCCGGGCCGCCGGAGGAGGCCCGCCAGCGTGACCTGCTCGTTCAGCTCGATCCCGCGGCCGGCGAGGAAGGACCGTACGGAAGCGGACGGGGAAACACGCGTTTCCTCGAGGATGCGGCGGCTCGAGACCAGCTTCTCCTCGCGCTCGAGGAGCGGCTCGGCCACCGCGGCGGAGACCAGCCCCGCGGCGACGGCACGGGGGAGAAGGCGCCGGTAGGCGGTGTCGGGCCCCAGCAGGAGCCGGTGCTCGGCTCGCGACGTCATCAGGCGGTAGGGCTCCTCGGTTCCAAGGGTCACGAGGTCATCGATCATGACGCCAATGTAGGCTTCGTGGCGCCGGAGCACGAACCGCTCGTGCGTGCCGGGCACGACCGCGAACGCGGCGTTCACCCCCGCGACGAGGCCCTGGCCCGCGGCTTCCTCGTAGCCCGACGTTCCGTTGATCTGCCCGGCCAGGAACAGCCCCCGCAGCGCCCGGACCTCGAGCGTGTCGTCGAGCTGCTCGGGGAACACGACGTCGTACTCGACGGCATAGGCCGGACGCAGGAACACGGCGTTGCGGCAACCGGGAAGACCCCGCACCACGCGTTCCTGGACGTCCACGGGGAGAGACATCGACAGGCCGTTGAGGTACATCCAATCGGTCGAGAGGCCCTCCGGCTCGACGAAGATCTGATGGCGCTCCTTGTCGGGGAAGCGGACGACCTTGTCCTCGATCGACGGACAGTAGCGGGGTCCCCGGCCCACGATCCGGCCCGAATAGAGCGGGGAGCGGTGCAGGTTCTCGCGAAGGAGGCCGTGGATCTCCTCCCCCGTGTAGGTCAGCCAGCAGAGGACCTGGGGGAGGCGCGGGAAAGTGAGCTCCCGGTGAAGCCGTGAAAAGGGGAGGGGGCTCTCGTCTCCCGGAGCCTCCTGCATCGCGCTGACGTCGAGCGACGCCCGCGCCACCCGCGGAGGCGTACCGGTCTTCATCCTTCCGAGCCTCAGCCCCAGCTCGGCCAGAGCCGTCGAGAGCGAAAGGGCCGGGGGTTCGTTCCAGCGGCCCGCGGGCGACTCCGTGTCGCCGACGTGAACCAGACCCCGCAGAAACGTCCCGGTCGTCACCACCGCAGCTCGACAGCGAATCCGGCTGCCGTCCTCGAGCCGCAGCCCGGAGAGGCGACCGCCCTCCACGGCGAACCCTGCCGCGATTCCCGCGGCCACGGTCACCCGCGGCGCGGAACGCACGTGGGCCGTCATCTCTGCAGCATAAAGTACTTTGTCGCTTTGACAACGAAGGCCCCGCACGGCGGGCCCTCGCGATCCATTGAGAACCTTGAACTGGATGCCGGTCCTGTCGGCGATCCGCGCCATCGCCCCCCCGAGCGCGTCGATCTCCCGAACGACCTGGCCCTTGGCGAGCCCGCCGATCGCGGGGTTGCAGCTCATGCGGGCCAAGGTCCCCGGATCGTTCGTCAGGAGAAGCGTTTCGCGGCCCAGCCGCGCCGACGCCAGCGCGGCCTCGCAGCCGGCGTGACCGCCCCCCACCACCACGACGTCGAACGTGTCCCTCACGCGCTCCGAGTGTGAATCAAAACGTCCTCCGGCGGGACCGCCCAGGAGGCTCCGCTTCACTTCCCGATACAGAACCGGGAGAAGACGCGGTCCAGGAGCTCCTCGGGGGCCCCCTCGCCCGTGACCTCCGCGAGCGCGACGAGCGCCCGCCGGAGCCCGGCGGCCTGGAGCTCGGGAGCCTCGAGCCCCCGTGCCTCGCGGAGCGCCTCGACGGCAGCGCCCAGAAGATCACGGTGCCGCTCCAGCACGAGGAGCTCACCCTCCACCTCCGAATCGAGGAGGCGGACTGCGATCGCCGCGGCGAGCTCCGGCAGGCCGGCCCCCGTGCGAGCCGAGACGGCGAGGCGGCCGGGAGCGGGCTGGAGACCCGCGGGCGCCAGGTCCACACGGCTCGTCACGGCGAGGACGGCCCCGCCCTCCGCCAGGTCTTCGTCGCCGGGAACCGCTCCCGAGGCCGCGTCCACGAGATGGACCACGAGGTCGGCCCCCGCGAGGGTCCGGCGGGAGAGCGCGACGCCGAGGCCCTCGACGGGATCCGAGGTCTCCCGGAGCCCCGCGGTGTCCACGAGCCGGACCCTCACGCCGCCGATCTCGGCGGTCTCGGCCACGGCGTCGCGGGTCGTGCCCGGCAGCTCGGCGACGAGAGCGCGATCCTCGCCGAGGAGCGCGTTGAAGAGCGTGGATTTTCCCGCGTTCGGAGCCCCCGCCAGAACGACGACCGGATCCCTGCCCGCGACGCGCCGGCTTCCGGGGCTCGCGAGCGGCCCGAGAACGGCGATCAGCGCGTCGAGCCGCGAACCCGATATCGGGTTCGGCGCGCCCGCGTCCTCCGCGAAATCCAGCCCGGCCTCCAGCTCGGCGAGCGCGTCGAGGATCTCCTCCCGCGCGGCCGACACCCGGCCGGAGAGCTCGCCCTTCGCGAGGCCGAGCGCCCGGCGGGCGTCCGAGCGGGTCTCGGCGGCCGTCAGGAGGGCGATGCCCTCGGCCTGCGCGAGATCCACCTTGCCCGCGAGGAGCGCCCGGCGCGTGAACTCGCCGCTCCCCGCCATCCGCGCGCCCGCGGCCCGCGCCTCGGCCAGAATCAGAGCCACGACCGCGGGCGAGCCGTGGCACGTGATCTCCACGACGTCCTCGCCGGTCGAGGAGCGCGGACCTTCGAAGAAGACCGCGAGCGCGTCGTCGAAGGCTTCGCCTCCCTCGCTGGTCCTCGTCAGGATCGTCCGGCGCAGCTCACGAGGACGCGGACTCGGCCCGAGGCCGGGCGCGAAGCGGCCCACCAGGGGG
>JAEUQS010000485.1 GCA_016789625.1 Acidobacteriota bacterium
GAATTCGCGATTCGAGAGGCCCGGTTGAACGACCCGCGTCAGCTTGTCGAGGCCGTTGTAGGCGTACGTCGTCGTGAAGGCAGGCTGCGTCACGGCACCGGAAGCCGCTTGCGTCACGCTCAGAACGTGCCCCAGGAGATCACGCTGGGTCGTCTCGACCCGGGTCACCGAAGCGCCCGAAGGACCCGAGATACCAGAAAGGGTCTCGGTCGTCTTCGTATCCGAATGCGTGATCAGCCCGTCGGCGAAGCTCAGGTTCGTCACGCTGCCATCAGGCTGGGTCATCAGACGGGCTCGGCCGAAGGGATCGAAATTCGAGCTCGTGCTGTAGGTCGTGAATTGGCCGGCGAGAGGCAGATCGGGGGTGCATCCCACAGGCGACCCCGGCGGGAGATTGCAGGCCACGTCCGCCCACGTGGACTGCGAGCCGACGGCGCCGTTCGGAAGGTACTTCGTGAGCCGCCGGCCGATCCGCAGGTCGGCCTTCGAGCTCGGAACGTACTTCTCCTCCATCACCATGCGGCCGAACCCGTCGTAGTGATACCGCAGGGTCGGCATGTCCGACTGGTCCGCGGGCGTCGGGAGCAACGGGGCGTCCTGGAAGGACAGGCAGGGCCTGTCCCATTCCCTGAAGATCGTGATGGCGTCCTTCGTCGTATAGCTCTGGCCCATGTCGTAGCAGATCCACGTCGGCTTGCTGAACTTGGCCTTGCGGTCTGGATCCGACGTCGCGCCCGAGCCGGGAGGCAGAATCTTGCCCAACTTGCCCAAGGCGTCGAACCGAAAGTCGGTACGCCGGTTGGTGTCGTTGGCCTTGTAGGATTCGTAGGCCGACTTGACGAGGCCGGTCGTCGGATCGCGGTCCAGGAACACGGAAGCGAAGTCTGGGCTCGCCAACGTCGGCGAGGACACGACGCGGCTCGTCACCAGGCCTCGCTGGAACGTCCGCACGGTCTTGATCTCGTCCGTCGTGAGAGTGCCGTCGCTGGACGGCGCAAAGAGGCGCTCCTCCTTGAAGGCTCCCTGCCCATCGGGAACGCTGTATTCCACGGCCAGGCTTCGACTACCGGCGCTGACCGAACGGTACGTGAGACGCCCAAATTCATCGAACGTCGAGCTGGTCGAAGTCGAGCAAGGAGAGCGCTCCGCCGAGCATCCTCCACTCAACGCCGTCCAAGAATCTGACTGGGCCTTCGAGCCGTACAGGCCGAAGATCCATTTGGGCCCGACATTCGTCCAAGCCGTCGTGGACGCTCGACTCAGATGTCCCGGAGTCCAGAGTCCGTTCGAGCCCGCCGGAAACGCATACGAGGTGCTCGTGGTATGTGCGAGGGCCTCGGAGTTGTAGAGGGTCGAGAGCGTCGTCGTGCACGCGATCGGTGTTGCGTTGTTCGCATCGCAGACGGTTTGGCTGGCGGGCGCCGCCCCATACCACGTCGCCTCCGAGACCGGCAGCACGTCGGCCACCCACTTGTACCTCGAGAATCCATCAGGGTTCTTGTACCCGGCGACGGTCGAACGACCGGACCAACCCGGCGTGCACGGCGAGACACAGAGGAGCATCTCCGCACCCTCGTATCCGAAGATCGTGGTCCGGATCGGCGGTCCGGCGGCGGTGGGACCTTCATAGACCCGGCGTTCGAGCTCGAGGCCCCCAGCCTGAGCCCCTTTCTCTTGGGGCACTGCGAAGATGTGCATCGTGGCGAGCACATCGCTGCCGTTTCCCGAAGGCCGCTTGACGACCACGCGCCGGGCCACGGAGCTGACTGCGAGATTGAACGGCGTCAGCTGGGCGGACTGCACTCGGCTGAACGTCGTCGTCGACGAGTAGTTCGCGAGGCCACTGGCCGAAACGAAGCTCTCCGTTCGCGAGATCACGGCAGGGCTGTCGTCCGTGGGCGCTTGGATCTCGGGATAGTCGGGTGGAGGAGGGGGAGCCGCCGGTCCCGTAGGGCTAGGAAGGTCCGTTTCGTCTCGCTGAAGATCGTAGTTGAAGTAGTGCGGACCCGGGGTCGTGAATCCGTAGGTGTATTCGACCACTCCCCCCGTCGGAATGGTCATTTTCCGAAGAACGCCCTCGTGGGTGGTGTCGTACCCGTTGGACTCGGAGGCAAACTTGTACGCGAATCGGTACGTTCTGATCGGCGTCTTCGGATCCAGGGGGGCCGGCGTGCTCCCTTCGCTGAAGGAGACTTCATCGAGAAACGGGACAAACACGTGGGTCGGAGACGCCGGGCATGAGGGGTGCGCTCCGTTGGCCGTGTCGTAGCCATTCCGGCGGATGGATCGGTCAGTGCCGCTCCCTTCTCCTCCAGTCATGTTGTACGTGAGGGTCGCGTTGAGCGTGCGGCCCTCGAACGCCGGGAGAGAGATGTTCGTGATCACGTCCCAGGTGAGGGGCCCATTCGGGGTGGCGATCGAGAGCGGCGACCACGTCAGAGCAATGGTCGAGGCGGCAAGACCGCCGCCCTCGATGGTGATCGATTCGATCCTCCAATGCTTCGGTGCGCTCCCGTAGTTGACGGTCAGGACCCTGTTCCCAAACCGATCGTTGATGTGCGACAGACCCATCATCTGTGCGTGCTGGTCTACGCCCGACGTCGTGAAGTCCGTGTAGTCTCGCGCCTGCTGCGCAGGACCCGCTGGGCCGGGGAACGTGAACGCCTGCATGTGGTGGTACGTCGTGCCGTCCGGCGCGGTGATCACATACTCGCCGGGTAATACCGTGAGCCGGTACTTGGATGACGAGACGGTCCGGAAACTGCCAGCCCCAGGGTTCAGTGACGGAGGGCCCGGGAAATAGGGGCTGTCGCCCATGAAGTCGTGTTCACCGCCATCGGGGGAGTAGTAGACGTAGCCCCGAAGAGGCATGTTGGTGGCCACCATGCCCATGTGAAAGGTCCAGCCGTAGCCAACACCCGGGAAGCCACGAACACGCGCGTACTGGTTGTCGACGAACTGGTTCGGCTCGGTTGGGTGGGGGTAGGAACATCCCTTGGGCTCGAGGCGCCAGCTCTTGACCGAGTAGTGGAGGGCCGGCTGCCAACGAAAAGCCGGGCTCAGGGGATACCCGGAACCCAACGGGATCGCGATCGAGGGATCTCCGGTGAAGAGGTTGACGTTGTCGGGCGCGGCGCCGGAAAGCGCGGCGCCCGATTCGAACGCCGGAAGCGTTTCGTCGGGTTGCTCCCTGAAGCCGGGATTCGGAGCCTGCGCGTATGCGGCCGAACCGAGGAACAGGGCAAGGAGGACACTCAGGCTCTTTGCGTTGTTTCTCATCGTTGCCCTCACTTGATCGTGACGCTGCCGTCTTGGAGCCGAAGACCGCCATCGTCGCTTGCGAGGGCTTCCATACGGCCATCGTAGCTCGCGAGGCTGGTCCAAGGACCGGGCTCGATGTGGATCGGAAGGAGTCCGCGCTCGGCTTCCCGCGCGATGTCGAGTCGCAGGGTCACGCATTCGTCGCCAGTGGCGGATTCAGCACGGGTCTGGACGGGCAGTCGACTCGAGCGGGGGTCGAACTGCGCCATGAAGACGGCCGAGGTGCCGGTCACGCGAGAGAGGCTCTGCACCGCCCTGAGGCCCGCGCAGCCTCCCGAAAGGGCGATGGAGCCGCCGGTGACGCGGCCGGCCGGAAACGTGAGCCTCAGCGCCACGGACTGCATGCGCGTCGCATCGGAAGCCGGGCTCAGCCGGCTACCGGTCACGTTGAGGAGGCGGATGGGCACGTTGGCGGTACTGCCTCGGGGAGACTCGACGTGATCCACGGCGATCGCATCCCGAGGACCAACGACGCTGGCCAGCTGCTGCCCGAGCCGGCGAGAGCCCGGTATCGAGGAGCACTCGGGCGGCGTCGCCGTGGACTCGAGGGGCGCGGCACCGCCATTGTTCAGCCACAGGTTCAAGTAGAACGCGTCCCCGGCCGTGACCTGGCCGTTCCCGTTCACATCTCCGCTGCAGGGAATCACCGGGGGTGGTCCGCCGAGAAAAATGTACTGATTGAGATAATAGGAGTCCGGGTGGGGCGGCTGCGGCGCCGCCTCCGTTCCCTGCTCATAGAGGCCCGTGTTGTTTACGTCACCGCGGCGGAAATAGGTCACGCTGCTCAGCTCGGTGTCTGCGAGCTTCACGCCGGCATGCTCGATGCTGATCGAGCCGGAGGAAGCTGGGAACGCACCGAGAGAAACCGGCCCCGGCCCCGGCTGCACCAAGATGCTCGCCGGCGTCCAGGAGACGAAGGCCGCGGGAAAGCCGTGAATCTTGACATCGGGCGGGGGGACCGTTCCGGGAAAGCCTACTCCGCAGATTCGAAGATTCGCGGCAGGAGTCGCTACGTAGGGCTGCTGCGGGGTCTGCTGAAACGAGACGGGATACACACGTGTCGCGACACAGCTCGGGCTGACGGCCGTGACGACGGATCCGTCCGACCGGCTCGCCGTATTGTTGTCGAAGCCCGTTTCCTGCTCCATGCTCACGACGCCGGCCGCCACCTTTCTGGTGGATTCGGTACCCAAGGTGGACCGGAGAACGATCTCCTTGGATTGCCAGCCTGACGGGTCTCCGAGCTCGCAACGAACCGTACCCCCACAGTCCGACGAGCAGGCGCCCGCGGGCACCGTGTCTTGAAAGACCGCACCTTTCGGCAACAGCACCGTCAGCACGGCGTTCCTGTTGCCGGCGGGCAGCTTGGGCGTTCCGGCCCGAGTCACGACGCAGCGGTACGCGAGGAGCGAGGAGCTCGAGTCCAGGCTCTGCGAGATCGTGACTCCGAGGTCGTAGTCGACGGCCGCAACGACCTCAAGCCCCGGAACCCCGGCACAGAGAAACGCGACCGCGGCGAGCGTGCGCCCCAGAAGGTGATGAAACGAGCGAGCGTTTCGCATCGATGGTATTCCTCAAGTGAGCGGCGGGAGCCGCGGGAAGATGCTCTCGCGCTTGAATCAATGAAATGCAGTTGGCGACTTCGTCCAAGTTCGAATGTAAGGTTCGCGTTTGGGAAATATTACTTTCTTGTCGTGACCTCAGCTGCTGCCTCACCGTCCACACGACGAGCCTACGGATACTGTGTGCCGTTTTCCGTTCTGTCAACCGTTATTTGATCTCGTCGAAAATCCAGCCCAGCACAACGGGGACCTCGGTAGGTAGTGCCTTTCGCCCGGCCTTTCCAACGACGTTTCATCGGCCCGTGGGTCCATGAGGGCCGCGAGTTGCCGGTTGCCATCACTCGAGAACGACGGCTCTGGGGGCCTTGGGTGGAATGCCCCGATGTCTGACTATTTTTGCTGACTGCGGGTGTTCGGCGGTGTGGCCGAGACCGAGACCCCGGACTCGACACGACGGCGGGGATGCGAGGAGCACGAATCCGGCGGCCGGCGAAATGGAGA
Source organism: Acidobacteriota bacterium (assembly GCA_016789625.1). Lineage (GTDB taxonomy): Bacteria > Acidobacteriota > Thermoanaerobaculia > UBA5066 > UBA5066 > JAEUQS01. The sequence continues at coordinate 5,385 of JAEUQS010000485.1, forward strand.
GCAGCGTGACGCCCGCATACGTCGCGAACTCCAGCCAGTGGAGCGACGTCGTCGGAAAGGGCGACAGCGCGATCCTGGGGAGGAGGAGCACACCTCGAGGATTCGGTTGGAGCAAAACGCCGCGCGATGGGGTTCAGGACCCCTACTCGGTCTCGACGAGCTCTTCGGCCGACCGCTTCTCGCTGGAGCGCCGCTTGGAGTGATCGAGGATGCGCTTGCGCAGGCGGATCGACCGCGGCGTCACCTCGACCAGCTCGTCGTCCTCGATCCACTCGATCGCGATCTCGAGCGGCATGGGCTTCGGCGGAATGAGCTTGATGGCCATGTCGGTGCCCGAGGACCGCATGTTCGTGAGGTGCTTCTTCACGCAGGGGTTCACGACGAGGTCGTTCTCGCGGCTGCTCTCGCCGCAGATCATTCCGCCGTAGACCTCGACCCCGGGAATCAGGAACAGCCGGCCACGGGGCTCGAGCTTCTCCAGCGAGTAAGACGTGGTCTCGCCCGCTTCCTTGCACACGAGGGCGCCTTCACGGCGTGCGGCGACCTCGCCCTTCCAGGGCTCGTAGCCGGCGAACACGTGGTGCAGGAGGCCCTCGCCCCGCGTGTCCGTGAGGAAGTCGGTGCGGTAGCCGAAGAGTCCGCGGGTCGGGATCTTGAACTCGATCTTGACGCGGCCGGAGCCGTGGTTCGTCATGTTCGACATCTCGGCCTTCCTCCGGCCGAGCTTCTCGATGACCGTGCCCATGAACTCCTCGGGCACGTCGATCACGAGGTTCTCGATGGGCTCACAGGTCTCGCCGTCGATGGTCTTGAGGATGACCTCCGGCCGGGAGAGCGCGAACTCGAACGCCTCCCGCCGCATCATCTCGACGAGGATCGAGAGGTGCAGCTCGCCGCGGCCCGAGACCTTGAAGGCGTCGGCCGTGTCGGTCGTCTCGAGGCGCATCGCGACGTTCGTGCGGAGCTCCTTCTGGAGGCGCTCGTGGATGTGGCGGCTCGTGACGTACTTGCCCTCGCGGCCCGCGAACGGTGAGTCGTTGACGCGGAACGTCATGGAGACGGTCGGCTCGTCGACGGCGATCGGCGGAAGCGCCTCGGGGTTGTCGAGCCCGGCGACGGTCTCGCCGATGGTGATCTCCTCGATGCCCGCGAGAACCACGATGTCGCCGGCCGTGGCGAGCTCGACCTCCGCGCGGCGGAGACCCTCGAAGGCCATGAGCTTCGTGATCTTGGAGACCTTGTACGTGCCGTCCAGCCGGCAGACGTTGATCTGCTGGCCGTTCCGGACGGTTCCGTTCACCACGCGGCCGATGACGAGGCGGCCCAGATAGTTGTCGTAGTCGAGGGAGGCCGCGAGGATCTGGAGCGGCGCCAGCGGGTCGCCGCCGGGTTCGGGCACCTCGACGAGGATCGCGTCGAGAAGGGGCCGCACGTCGGCGTCGGCATGGTCCACCTCGCGGCGGGCGAACCCGTGCTTGGCCGAGGTGTACACGATGGGGAAGTCGAGCTGGGAGTCCGTGGCTCCGAGGTCGACCATGAGGTCGAAGACCTCGTCGATCACCTCGTGCGGGCGGGCGTCCGGGCGGTCGATCTTGTTCACCACGACGATGGGCTTGAGGCCCAGCTCGAGGGCCTTGCGGAGCACGAAGCGGGTCTGGGGCATGGTGCCTTCGGCCGCGTCCACGAGGAGGAGGACGGCGTCCACCATCTTGAGGACGCGCTCGACCTCGCCTCCGAAGTCGCTGTGACCCGGGGTGTCGACGATGTTCACCTTCACGTCGTGGTACCGGATCGACGTGTTCTTGGCGAGGATGGTGATGCCCCGCTCCTTCTCGAGATCGTTCGAGTCCATCACCCGTTCGGTGAGCGTCTCGTTGGACCGGAAGGTGCCGGATTGCCGGAGGAGGCAGTCGACGAGGGTGGTCTTGCCGTGGTCGACGTGGGCGATGATCGCGATGTTACGGAGGCCGCTCATAAGGGGCTGGACACTCGCCGATGCACCGCCAAACGTCAAGTCGACGGCGGGTTGCCGTGTAAGAGCCTACCTTTTCGCCAGTTTCGCGATCACGAAGGGAACGAAATCCTTACCGGAGGCGGCGAGGTCCAGCTGGAACGTGATGTCCGTGGCGGGGGCCGCCGCCTTGGTGATCGAGATCCGCGCCCGGGCCCCGGCCTCGTAGTTGAGGAGCTGGGTGGAAAGGAGCTTCACGCTCGAGCCGTCCGCGGCGAGGTCGGCGTCGAACGTGCCGAGAATCCCCGTCGAGAAGAAGTAGTACGCCACGTACTTCCGGCGCTCGCGGTCGTACGAGTAGTAGCCCACGATCCGGATGGATTCCTCGGTCTTCCCCTCGGAGGCCGGCAGCACCACGTTCGTGGTGTGCATCAGGAAATTGCCGTTCATCTCCATGCCCCAGCTCGCGGTGACCCCGGCGATCCGGCCCGCGGACTCCCCGGAGCCCGACCAAGATCCCGTGAGGAACCCCAGCTCCTGGAAGGGTTTCCAGGTCTGGGCCCATCCCTCCCCGGCGCAGGTGAGCACGACGAGGACGATTGCAGCGAGGATCGAACGGCGCATCCGGAGCCCCCCTTGATGACGAGATGGAGCATTATAGGGACGCGATCCGGGAACCAAAGCTCTCGGGTTTCCGTTCCCGGTGACGAAGAGCCTCATGGCGAACGCCCCGACGACCACCCCCCACCCCGACGCCGAGCTCGTGGCGCGCTGCCGCCGCGGCGACGACGGCGCCTGGGCGGAGCTCGTCGAGAAGTACTCTCGCAAGGTCTACGCCATCGCGTACCACTTCACGTACGACCGGTCCGAGGCCGAGGAGATCGCACAGGACTGCTTCCTCAAGGTCTGGGAGAACCTGGACAAGTACCACCCCTCCGAGGCGTCCCTGCTGGCCTGGATCGCGGCGCTTTCGAGGAACCTCTGCATCGATCACTTCCGCAAGCGGCGACGGGAGAAGAGCTTCCGCTTCGTGAGCGACGACGCCGTGTCGACGCTCCTGCCGGGGACCGACGACCCGGAGAGCGACTCGGTGAAGCGCCAGCGTCTGCGGCTCCTGCTGGACGCCATCGCCGAGCTGCCCGACGAGCTCGCCCAGGTGGTCATGCTGCGGGACCTCGACGGGCTCGATTACAAAGACATCGCCGCGTTCCTCTCGCTGCCCGACGGCACGGTGAAGTCCCGCCTCAACCGCGGACGCATCGAGCTGGCGCGCCTCGTGCGCGACCGCGTGGGCGCCCGCCATACGGGAATGCCCTCCTCGACGGGCTCCCTCTACTCGCCCCAGACGGGGGTCGCCCGATGAGCACGCGCCAGCGCGGCCTTCCCGCCGCCTGCCGCGTCTTCGAGGACCGCCTCCTCGCGGCGCTCGTGGCCGAGCGCCCCGCGGCCTCTCTGCTCCTCGACCCGCATGCGGGCGGGGTTTCAGGTTGCGCGGAGTGTGTGGCTCTCGTGACGAGCCTCATCGCGAACGAGCAGATCCTGGGGCAGCTCGAGACCCCCTGCCCCTCGCCCGAGTTCCTCGAGCAGCTCCGCAAGCCTCCCCACGAGGAAAGCCTCACGAACGAGACGCGGGCCATCCTCGCGCTCCTCACGCCGGGCGCCCTCGCGACTCCGGAGCCCGGGGCAGACTTCCTCGCGCG
>JAEUQS010000535.1 GCA_016789625.1 Acidobacteriota bacterium
AGCGCGAGCGGCAGGGTGGACAGGACCACGGCGGCGGCGAGCTGTCCCCAGGGCAGCTCGAACATCGAGGAGCCCGTGACGCTCGCGATGCCGGCCGTGACGGTCTTCTTCGCGTCCCGCGTCATGAACGTGAACGCCAGCATGAACTCGTTCCACGCGAAGATGAAGACGAGGATCCCCGCCGTCACCGCCGAAGGCATGGCCAGCGGCAGATGGATGAGGAGCAGCCGGCGGAGCGGACCCAGCCCGTCGAGCCGGGCGGCCTCGTCCACGCCGCTCGGGATCTGCCGGAAACCGCTCTCGAGGATCCACACGGCGAGCGGGAGGTTCAGGAGGGCGTAGGGGATCACGAGCGCGACGGGCTCGTTGAGGCCGTGCAGCGCCCGCACCACTTCGTAGAGCGGGAAGAGCAGCAGAATCGGCGGCACGAACGCGAGCACGAGGAGCGCCACCAGCCCCCGCTCCCGCACGCGCTCGGGCGCGCGGGCCAGAGCGGCGGCCGCGATCGCGCCGAGAGCCAGAGCGAGGAGCGTCGACGCTCCGGCCACCAGCGCGCTGTTCCTGAGGTACGTCGCGAACGGCTTTCTCTCGAAGAGCGCGTCGATGTGCCGCGCCGTGGGCGGCTGCGGCAGGTAGACGGTGGGAACGCGGGTGATCTGCCCGTCCTCTTTCACCGCCGTGAGCACCTGCCACAGTGCCGGTGCGAGGCTCCAGACGAGAACGGCCACGACCGCGAGACCGAAGAGAGCGCGACGAGCTGTCAAGAGCGCATCCAGCGGGGCCGCGCGAGGCGGACGAGAAGCGCCGCGAGAAGCACGGGGAGGGCGAACCCGTTGATCGCGATCGCGGCGCCGGCCGAGGGATCGAGGTAGCGGAAGTACGTCTGGAAGGCGTACAGCGAGACCGTCTCGGTGGAGCCTCCCGGCCCGCCTCCGGTCATCACGTACACGAGGTCGAAGGCGCCGTAGGCCTGGATCGCGCGAAAGAGCGCCGCGGCCAGGATCGAGGGTGCGAGGAGCGGCAGCACGACCCATCGGAAACGCTGCACGGCCGACAGTCCGTCGATGCGCGCGGCCTCGAGCACGTCGAGCGGAATTCCCTGCAGGCCGGCGAGGACGATGAGGGCCACGAACGGCGTCGTCTTCCAGACGTCGGCGAGCACGAGCGCGGCCATCGCGCCGTTGGGGGAGCTGAGCCACGCGACGGGGCTCTGGATCAGCCCCGCACGCAACAGGAGATCGTTCGCGACGCCGAACGTGTCGTTGAAGATCCAGGCCCACGCGAGGCCCATCACGGCCGTGGGAAGGGCCCAGGGGAGAAGCGTGATCGCCCGGAGCAGCCCGCGGCCCCGGAAGCTCTCGTGGAGCAGGAGCGCGATGCCGATTCCCAGGAGGAGCTCGAGCGTCACGGAGGCGGCCGTGAAGACGGCGGTGTTCCGGAGCGACGACTGGAAGCGCGTGTCCCTCCACGGCGCGAACGGACGGAAGGAGCCCGTTTCCCGGGCGAGCAGGGCCCGGGTCTCGGAGGTCGCGGCGGCGAGCGCGGCTTCGGGAGTCGAGAGACCCGCGAGGGCCGCGCTGAGATGCCGCTGGAGGATGTCGGAGGAGAGGGCGTAGCCCGGGATCGCAGGACGCGCCACCGCGTTCTCGTGGAGGCGAAGGAGCTGCCCGAGGAAGGGGTTTGCCGCGAGGAGCTCGGGATCCTCGTAGGCCGCGGCCAGCGCCGGCGCGTAGCCCGTCTCCCTGCAGAGCGCGCGCTGCCCCGCGGCCGAAATGGCGTGCCGTATGAAGTCCGTCGCGAGCTCGGGATGCCGGCTGTGGCGGGAGACTCCGAAGCCCCAGCCCCCCAGCGTTCCCGCGCTCGTTCCGCCGGCCGCGTGCACCATGGACGTGACACCGACCCGACCCCTGACCTTCGACTCCGGCCTCTGCGAGAGCCGGTACACGAACGGCCAGTTGCGGAGGAACAGCACGCGCCCGTCCTGGAAGAGGCGGCGTCCTTCGTCTTCCTTGTAGGAGACGACGCCCGGTGGACTGATCGCCTCGGGGCCCGAGATGCTGCCCGTGAGGAACGAAAGCGCCCGGAGCGCCTCGGGGCGGTCCAGCCCCACCTCGAGCGTGTCGGCGTTCACCCAGAAGCCTCCGTGCCCGCGCAGGATCTCGAGGTAGTTACAGACGAGCCCCTCGTACTGACTGCCCTGAAAGACGTAGCCGTAGAGCTCGCCCGGCCTCTGCAACCGCTGTGCAGCCGAGCGCAGATCGTGAAACGTGCGGGGTGGGTCGAGTCCGCTCTCGGCGAGGAGATCGGCCCGATAGAAGAGGACGCCGACGTCCGTTCGAACGGGCACGCGGTAAAGGTGGCCCTGGTAGCGGCCCGCGTCGACGGCCGCGGGGAGGAGGCCCTCGAGTACCTGCGGCGGGAAGGCCGTCTCGAGCGGAAGCAGCCAGCGAGCGAACTTGGGCGTCCACGTGACGTCCATGTAAACGAGATCGAGGGAATCGTCTCCGGCGCGGAGCGACGCCGTGTACAGGTTTTCTCTCAGGTCCGTCGCGTTCGGGCCTTCCACGACCTCGACCGTCACGCCGGGGCGGGTCTTCTCGAAGTCGCGAGCGATGCCGGCCCACACATCCCGGTCGCTCGCGAGAACCAGGAACGCGATACGTTTCTTCGGCGGCTGCGCGGCGATATCGCCGGCACCCGCGGCGTCGAACGCCGCGAGAACGCCGGAGAGAAGTGCGAGGGTCGCGCGGGAAATTCCCGGTGCTCTCGGCGTCTTCAAGGCTCCGATCCTACCCGGGCACTGCATCGCGCCCTGCGAAGTGAACGGTCCGGGTCGGGAACGCGAACGAGCTTCCTTCCTCCTCGACGATCTCCATGAACCTGAGGTACATCTCCTGGCGGATCGCGAGGAACTCGGCCCAGTCGGTCGTCTCGAACCACGCCATCACCAGCAAGTTCAGCGACGACTCCCCGAACGACTGGAACGCCACGGTCACCGAGTCGGGCCAGAGCTTCGGGTGCGAGCGCAGCTCCGCTTCGAGCCGCGTCACGATCCGCCGGATCTGCGCCGATCCCGTTCCGTAGGTCAGGCCGATCTCCGTCGTGAGCCGGAGCCGGTCACGGGCGGCGAAGGTCTCCACGCGGAGCTCGGCGAGCCGCCCGTTCGGGATGGTCACGAGCGTGCGATCGAACGTGCGGATGCGTGAGGATCTGAGGCCGATCCGCTCGACGTTCCCGAATGTGTCGTCGATCTTCACGAGGTCGCCCTCTCTGAAGGGCTGGTCGATGCCGATCGAGAACGACCCGAACAGGTTCTCGACGGTCTTCTGGGCGGCGAGCGCGAGCGCGAGGCCGCCGATGCCGAGGCCTGCCAGGAGGCCGGTGACGGGATAGCCGAGAGCGGCGAGAGCCGAAACTGCGGCGAGGGCCGAGAGGAGGACCTTTCCAACCCTCGAAGACAGCGGGACGAGCGCGAGGGCGGACGGCCGCTGGCGGGCCCAGCCCGAGGAGGCGACGGCGTCGCGGACGAGGTCCAGCGCCCGGAGAGCCGCCCAGAACAGAACGATCAGGATGCCCGCGCGGCGGAGTCCGGCCAGCAGCCGGTCGGCGGGCTCGTAGAGGTTCAGAGCCGAGATGGATATCGCGACGACGACGAGCGCCCACAGGAGCGCGATCGGGCGCTCCAATCTTTCGGCGAGCTCGTCGTCGAGCGTCGACGACGTACGCCCGGCGACTCGGAGAAGAACGGCGTGCGTCAGGCGGCCGAGGAGCAGACCCACCCCCCAGCTCCCGACGAGAATCAGGGGGAGAGCGAGCCACTGCCAGTACAGGAGGTCGCGCGGTCCCGGACGGAGGAGCGGAGCGGGCAGGTGCTCGAGAGCCCATCGGTTCCGGAGCGAGCCGTACAGCTCGTCGAGCCGCGTGACCGTGGCGCGATCGAAGATCCACGACGGGCCTTCGCCGTCCGTACGCACGAGTCGCACGGGGAGGCGGCCGCCGGGAACGTCGAACGTGGCGATCTCCTCGACGTCCGGCGGTAGCCCGTCGACCCGCTTTCCCTCGTCGAGCGGCGACAGGGCGCTCGGGTCGAGCCACGCGTACGCATCCAGGACCGCCTTGACGCGTTCCGCGAGCGCAGCTGGTGAGCCGGCGACCTGCGGCCTTTCGAGAAACCGGGCGGCCTCGTCCCACCGGCCCGCTCGTGAGAGCTCGAGGAAAGAAACCACCGACGTCCGGGGAGAGCCAGGCGACGGATGCGCCCCGGACGCCGGTGAAGCCGCGGGCGGAGGAGGAGTGGCCTGCGCCCGAACCGGCTCGCCGGAGCACAAGAGAACGACTCCGGCGATGAGGACGCGGAGGTTGAAGCGCCGGAGGTGGAACGCTTCAGCCTCGCCCCTCATGAGGCCACCTTAGCGCAAGATCGTTTGAAGTCAAACCTTCTGGGGCTTCATGCCGAAGGCCGCGAGAGGCTCCACTTGAGGAGCGGCGGTGTGACCATCGTCGTCACGATCACCATCACGACCACCGCCGAGAACGTGGCCGCGTCGACCACGCGCTCTCCCTTGATGGTGAGCGCGAGGCCGATGTTCGCGAAGATGAGGCCCACCTCCCCCCGCGGGATCATCCCGACGCCGATGGCGAGCCGGTTCATCCCCGCCTTCGCGCCGAGCGCGCAGGCCTGCTTGCCGAGGATGGCCGCGACGGTGAGCGCCCCGGCGAGAGAGAGCACGCCCGGCTGGGTGAACGACTTCAGGTCGGTGTGCATCCCCATGAGCACGAAGAACACGGGCACCAGGAGCTGCGAGATGGGGTGGATCGCCTCCTCGAGCTCGTGGACGCCTTCGTCCGGGAATTCCCGGAACGCCGCGTCCTCGAGGATGAGCCCGGCGGCAAACGCGCCCACGATGGGCGCGAGGCCGATCGCGCTCGCGAGCCAGGAGAGGAAGAAGCAGAACGCGAGCGCGGTCGCCAGGAGCACGCCTCGGGTCTTGAGCTTCGACGCGAGGCCGAACAGCTTCGGCGAGAGCCAGAGGCCCACCGCGATCGAGCCGAAGAGAAAGGCCACGGCCTTCGCCACGATGATCGCGATCGAAACGAAGGAAAGAGCGGTGCCCTGGTCTGCCGCGCCGATGAGGCCGGTGACGACGGCGAGGATCACGAGCCCCATGACGTCGTCGATCACGGCCGCGCCCAGAATCACGCGGGCCTCGTCGGTCTGGGACTTCCCGAGGTCCTTCAGCACGCGGGCCGTGATGCCCACGCTCGTGGCGCAGAGCGTCGCGCCGAGGAACATGTGGACGTAGATACTGTGCTCGGGCAGGAGCACGCGGCCCACGCCCCAGCCCAGCGCGAACGGCGTGACGACTCCGAGGGTCGCGACGACGAGCGACGTGAACCCCACCTTCATCATCTGCCCCACGGTGGATTCGAGGCCCACCTCGAAGAGCAGCACGACGACGCCGAGGCGCGCCAGCATGTCCACCATCTGGTCGGCCTTGATGGGCTCGAAGAAGGGCAGGCCGAGCAGGGCGAGGTTCCCCAGGAGCACGCCCACCACGAGCTCGCCGAGGACCGCGGGCTGGCCCGCGCGCACCGCGACATCGCCGCCGAGCTTCGCTGCCGCGAGGATCACCGCGAGCGCGAGGAGGACGGGCGCGACGGGATCGCTGCCCGAGGCGAGTGCGACCTCGGAGAGGAGCGCGCCTCCGATCACCAGGTAGCGCACGGGTCTCGAAAAGGCTCTCGACATGGGAGCGTTCTACCAGAAGTTCCTGTACCTTCCCTTCGAGGGGAGGAAGCCGTGAGCGATTTCCTGCAGACCGGTTCCGTCACCACTCTGACGCGCCTCGGCGCCCGCCCGACACACGAGATCGAAGAAGCCATCGCGCGGCACACCCGGCGCAACCGTGCCGCGCTGCTCGTGCCCTGCCTCGTCTCGGAGATGGACCGTCCCGCGCTCCTCCGCATCTGCGACCAGCTGCGCGAGGTGCCCTACCTCGACACCGTGCTCATCTCTCTGGACCGGGCCGACGAGGCGGGCTATCGCAAGGCTCTCGAGTATTTCAAGCGGCTGGAGCGGCGCACCGTGGTCCTCTGGAACGACGGCCCCGGAGTCACGGCTCTCCTCCGGAAGCTGCAAGAGAACGACCTCTATCTTGGGGAGCGGGGCAAGGGCCGCGCTTGCTGGATCGGCTTCGGCTACCTCCTCGCGCAGGCCAACATCGAGTACATCGCGCTCCACGACGCCGACGTCCTCGACTACGACCGGGCCATGCTCGCGCGCCTGCTCTGGCCCATCACCGATCCGATTCTCAACTTCGACTTCTGCAAGGGCTTCTATGCGCGCTACACCGACCGGCTCAACGGGCGCGTCGCGCGGCTGTTCGCGGGGCCCATCCTGCAGTCGCTTCGCGCGCTCGTGGGGAACCACCTCTACATCGAGTTCCTGATGTCGTTCCGCTACCCGCTCGCCGGGGAGTTCGCCCTTTCGGCCGATCTCGCGCGGCAGGTGCGGGTCCCGGCGGACTGGGGTCTCGAGATCGGCGTGCTCTCCGAGGTCTTCCGGCATCGCTCCCCGCGCCGAATCTGCCAGGTCGATCTGAGCGACCGCTACGACCACAAGCACCAGATCCTCTCCGCCGACGACCCCGGCGCGGGCCTCCACCGGATGGCGGTGGATATCGCGAAGCACCTTCTCCGTACGCTCGCGGCAGCCGACGTCTCGATCAGCGAAGGGGGCCTGAAAGCGCTCCTCGCCTCGTACCAGCGCCGCGCCGAGGATGCCGTGGGCAGCTACTACGCTCTCGCGAAGTTCAACGGGCTCGTGTTTCCACGGCACGAAGAAGAGGTCGCGCTGAACACGTTTTCCAAGGCGCTCCGCTCGGCCGTGGATCAGTTCGTGGCCGATCCCCTTGGCGCGCCTCTCATTCCCAACTGGGCACGCGTGCTCTCGGCCGTTCCGGATGCCGGCGATCTTCTCCTCGAGACGGCGATCACCGAGGGCGGCATCCTGAACGGATAGTGCCGAAGGACTCTACAGATGTCGGATGCCGGAGTCGTCGGCCTCGGCGCGGAGCTTCTTCTCCAGCCACTGCCGCGCGAGGTCGCGCGCCCCGAGGCCGAACGCCAGGGCAAGCGCGAGCACGATGCCGCCCATCACGATCGAGAAGGCCGCCACGAGAATCGCGCGGCCGAGCCCCATGTGATCGAGCGCGATCGCGGTGAAGAACACGAGGACGACGCCGTGCACCGCGCGGGCTCCGGCGCGAGCCCAGGGCAATCCGGCGTTGACGGCCGCGAGGAGCACCGACCTACGCGCCAGCGCGGCCAGCCCGAGCCCCGCCACGAAGAGCAGCGTCGCGATGAGGATCTGCGGCAGGAGCGTCACGAGCCCGGAGAGAGCGTCGCGTAGCGCCGAGGGCTGGAGCGCGTTGATGCCCACCACGAGAGAGACGACCACCGCGGCCCAGAACGAGATGCTGCCCGCGAGCCGGTCCACGTTCGAGGGCAGGCCCGCCGCGCGCAGGATGCCGGCCGGGCCCTTCGCGGTGATGGCAGGCTCGGGGCTCCGGCCGCTCAGGCGGAGGAGTACCCGGAGGAGCGTTCGGAGAAGGAGGCCGAAGGCCGCGCCGAGCGCGAGCGCGACGATGAGCACGAGGAGCGCGGGAATGACGGCGAGGAAGGCCTCCAGAAGTCGTTCCAGTGCGATGCCGATCTCCGAGCCGAGCTTCTGAATCACGGTTGCCTCCTTCCGGGTGCCCAGAGCGCGCGCAGCAGACCTTTGTCGCGCTCGTAGATCGCGGCGAGAGCGTGCCAGCGCGCTTCCGCCTCATCGTCTGTCATTTCGCGCGTCTCGGACACGAACGTCGCCACTTTTCCGAGGTAGAGCGGGACGAGCGAGCGGATCAGGACCTCGGGCGCGAGCCTGCGATGCCGGAAGGCGGCCGCGGTCTCGTACACGATGCGCACCCAGGCTTCGTCCGAGAGATTCACCGGCGACGCGGCCGCCGCCGTGCGGATGGCCTCGATCGAATGGGCCGAGAGAAACGCCTCCCACACCGGCGGCAGATCCTCCGCGGCCTGGTGAAAGATGCGGAGCAGGCCGTCGAGCTTCACCGGAACCGCGTCGAGCCCCACGGCGTGCGGGAAGCCGAAGAGCGGCACCGCGGCCGCGCCGGTGACGTCCCACCAGGCGTCCTCACGGCGCGCCATGATCTCGAAGAGCGTCGAGACCACCTGGATCATCATGGGCTGGAGGTCGCCGCCGGGATCCTTCGGGTCGTGCAGCTTCGCTCCCAGGAACGCCTGCGCCACCTTGCGCCCCTCGGCGAGCGCGGTCGACGACATGAAGATGTCGATGCCGAATCGCGCGACCGGTCCCTCCCAGCCGTCGTACTCCAGGAAGCGCGACGCGAGATCGCCGGAGAAGCCGAAGTCACCGCCGATGGGCTGGCGAATCGTCTTGCCGTAGAGCGCGCGCGTGAGCGGGAAGACGATGGTGTTCGTGATGGTGCCGTCGTACCGGTGCCGCGCGTAGAGCGGGCACACGAACTCCTGCCCGTGCTTGAGGATGGGTGTGAGGAGGAGGTCGATCCACTCGGGCGTGATGCTCCGGAGGTCGCTGTCCACGACGCAGCAGGCCGTGACGTCCAGCTCCTCGGCGATGCGGAAGATGGTGCGGAACGCGCTGCCCTTGCCGGGCAGTCCCACGTAGGGCGTCACGATGCGCTCGGCGAGAGACGGCGGAATCGCGTCCACGAGGATCTCGGCGAGGCTGCCCACCTCGATGCGCTCCACGATCTCGCGGGTCCTGTCGGTCGAGCCGCCGTCGCTGTTCACGAGCACGGCCTTGGCGTCCGGGTAGTGCCGCGCGAGCCCCGCGACCACGGCGCGCACGACATGACCGATCGTCCGCTCGTTGTTGAACGACGGGATGCCCACGAGGATGTCGGCCTTGCCGATCCGCGCGAGGCGGGCGCTCACCTCGGGGAGGAGGTGCGGCCCCTTCACGAAAGAAGCTCCGCGAGCGCTGCGGCGAAGCCGCGACCGGCGGGCCACGGCGCGACGAAGACGTCGCTCGTGCGAAGGAGGTCGAGCAGCTCGGGGTCCGGGCCGTTGGCTCTCGGTACGATCACGGGACGATCGACTCGCAAGAGGAATGCCGCGTCGTTCGGGGCGTCTCCGAAGCCTGCAATCTCACCACCCTTCGATCCGAGGAAGCGCGCTCCCAGGCTCGGAACGAAGTCTCCCTTGTCGTGATTCCCCGAGACGTGAAAAAAACGCCCTCCGCGTGTCGTTCTTACTCCGCGCGAAGACAGCACGGCCAGGAGCGCGTCCGCGTCGCCCTCCTCGACGAGAAACGGCACGCCGAATCGGCGTTCGCGGGCCCTCTCGAGATCCCCGCCCGTCAGGCCCGTGAGAGCCGTCAGCTCCGCGTCCGTGTGCGCGCCGAGGGTCTTCACCCGCACGCGCGCGTCCGATGCTGCCGAAGCGAGCGCCGTGCCGAGGCTCGCCGCCGGAACGGCCGCGGGGGAGATCTCGAGACCTTCAGGGGTGATGAGCCCGGCGCCGTTCTCGAAGACGCCGTACGCGAGCCCGAGTGATTCGAGGAAGGCGCGCAGCTCGGACTCCGTCTTGCTCGTCAGCGGAACGAGCGGGATGCCGCGGGCCGCGAGGACGTCGAGCGCAGCGCGGGCTTCGGGGGACAGGCTCCCGTCGGCCTCGAGCAGCGTGTGGTCGAGGTCGGTGAGGACGAGCCGCGCCGCCACGTCAGGCTCGCCTCAGCGAGACGCCGATGCGACCCTTACCGCCTCGCGGCGGATCTCGTCGGCCTGGGAGTGGAACGCGCCGAAGAGTCCTGCCCCCGAGAACGTGAGCGTGAGCGAGCCGCCCGCGGCCTCCGCCGCGTCCATCCGGAGCTGGCTGCAGCCGCAGATCTTCTCGATGGAGAAGACCCGCTTCGTCTTGTCGACCTCGAGCTCCACGAACCCGAGGCTCCTGGCCTTCGCGAGCGTCGCGTCGACGACGGCGCCGTAGCGCGCGACCGGGACCGTGAACGAGCGGGGCGGCGCCGACGCGCAGCCCGAGAAGAGGGCGAGAGCGGCGATGAGAACGACGAACTCGAGGGATCGTGTGCTCCTCATGGGCCTAATGTACGCCCGTAACCGCTGCCGGGGGGAGAATCGTCCTCACCCGAAGATGCAATCGTTTCTGCTCGCTCTGGTCCTTCTCGCCCCGCCCGCCCCTGGTTTCGACGTGAACCTGCCCGACCGCGAGGGCAAGCCCGTCACGCTGGCGGAATACCGCGGGAAGAGCCCGGTCGTCGTGGTCTTCTACCGCGGCTCCTGGTGCTACTACTGCGTCGACCAGCTCACGCAGCTCGAAAGGGCGACGGCGAAAGGCGAGCCGCTCGAGGGCGTGCCCGTGATCGCGATCTCGCCCGACGGCTACGCGAAGACCGACGCGTTCGTGAAGGAGCTCGCGAGGACGAAGGGCGAGGCGCTCCGCCACCGTTTCGTGAGCGATCCCTCGCGCACGTTCGCCGCGCGCTACAACCCGCCCGTGGACGGCAACGGCGTGCCCACCGCCGCCGCGCTCCCCAAGGTCGTGCTCCTCGGCCGCGACGGCCGCGAGGCCTGGACGTACTCCGAGAGCCACTTCCAGGTGAGACCCCTGCGCGAGGCGCTCGCGGAGGCCATGCGCCGGCTCAGGGCGGAGGAGGAGGCGGCGGCGTCTCCCGCGAAACCCTGAACGCGCGCACCAGCTCGGGGAGGCCCACGAGCCCCGCGACCGCCGTGCTCACGAGGTGCACGCAGGCGCCGAGGAACAGGCCCGTCACGAGCGGGAAGCCGTCCAGCGCGAGGCCGGCCGCGAAGCCCGTTTCCATGGGCCCGAACGTGCCCACGGGCGCCGGCACCGTGGCCGTCGTGAGAAGCGACGCGCCGCTCGCGCACGCGATGCTCGAAAGGGGCACGTCGTAGCCGAGGCCGCGGATCTGGAGCCACAGGGACACGAGGTGGCCGGCCGTGAAGAGCATGGCCGGCAGGAAGGCCGCCGCGTAGAGCACCGGTTTCTGACGCGCCGTCTCGAGCCCGATCGCGAGCTCTCCCAGGATCGCCGCGAGGCGCGGCTTCTGCTCGAGCCTCTTCGCCAGCCTCGCACACACCGCGCCGCCGAAGCGCGGGAGGAGCACGAGGCCCAGGATCGTCGCGAAGGAGAGCACGAGCGCGCCCTGTCCGATCACGGGCGACCCGCGGCGGAGGCTCACGAACGCGGCACCCAGGAGGCCGGCGAGGAGCATCACGGCGGTGTCGATCACCTTGATGAGCACGGCCACCGCGGCCGCGCGGCTCCAGCTCTTGCCGAGCGCGCGCTTCAGCATGACCCACGAGGCCCCCGAGCCCGCGCGGAACGGCACCACCTGGAGGAGGAACACGGCGGCCCCCGAGAGCGAGAACGCGCGGAGGAACGGGAGGCGGTCGCCCGCGGGAAGCACGAGGTTGAGCCTCAGGCCGCGGGCCAGGTACGCGAGGGCGTACACGACGGCGCCGAAGGAGATGTAGCGAAGGTCCGCCTGGACGAGCCGTTCGAGCGCTTCGTTCAACGGCGCTCGCGCTCGGCCTCTCGGCGGCGTTCGTGCACGAGGATCTCCTCGAGGAGGCGCCGGTTGATCGAGATGAGGTCGGCGAGGAGGCCGGTGAGGAACGATGTCACCGCGGCCAGGAAGAGCACGGCCGCGAGGAGCAGCGACTGGATATGCCCGGCCGGGTTGCGGTCGATCACGACGAAGTACACGTAGCGCAGCACGAGAACGAAGCCGGCGCTCCCGAGCAGCGTCGCGAGCCCGAAGAACACGGGGAGCGGCTTGTAGAGCGCCGTGATGCGCAGGATGTTGGCGCCCTGGATGAGCACGTAATGCCAGCTCTTGCGAAACAGGCGCGACGGGCGCACCGCCGGGTTCGTGCCGACCCGCACGGCGGCGACCTTCATCTCCTTGTTGCCGGCCTGGATGAGCGTCTCGATGGTGTACGTCATCCGCGAGAAGACGTTGAGCCGGAGCGCGGCCTCGCGGGTCAGCGCCCGAAAGCCCGAGGTCGCGTCGGGGACGTCGGTGCCGGAAGCTCTCCGGACGACCCAGGACCCGAGGCGCTGGAACACCCGCTTGCCCGCGGAGAAATCCTCCTTGGTCGCGACGCCGCGATCGCCCACCACGATCTCGGCCTCGCCCGCGAGGAGCGGGGCGACGAGCTTGCCGATGTCTGCGGCGGCGTACTGGCGGTCCGCGTCGGTCGACACGATGACGTCGGCCGAGAGCCTGAGGCACGCGTCGAGGCCCGCGCGCCAGGCCGTCGCGAGGCCCTGGTGCACGGGGAGCCGCAGCACGTGGTCGGCGCCGGCCTCCTTCGCGACCTGGGCCGTGCGGTCGGTGGAGCCGTCGTCGATGACGAGGACCTCCACGATGTCGAACCCGGGAACGCTGCGCGGCAGCTCGCGCACCGCGGCGGCGATGTGCTCCTCTTCGTCCCAGGCCGGGATCTGGATGACGAGCTTCACGGCGTTCCCTTTCGGGCACCATAGCCAGCACCGGGGTGAGGTGCAAGAAGGCGCATGCGCGAGGAAGTCTCTCGAAACGGATTCGCCGTCGTTCCGGGTGTGCTCCCGGAAAGTGAGACGCGCTCGTTCGCGGGGTCCTTGGCGCATGCGCCCGGGCGAGCGGGCACGCGGCATCTCCTCGGGAGGCCGCCGGTGCGAAACCTCGCGCTCGATCCGAGGCTCCGCGAGCTGGCGAGGGACGTGCTCGGGACGGGGGCGGTCCCGTTTCGCGCGACGCACTTCGACAAGTCGCGCGCGGCGAACTGGCTCGTCGTCTGGCACCAGGACACCGCTCTGCCGCTGGAAGGGAGGCACGAGCTCCCGGGCTGGGGGCCGTGGTCTTCGAAAGCCGGCGTCGTGTACGCGCACGCGCCCGCGTGGGCGCTCGAGGGCGTCGTGGCGCTGCGGCTCTCCCTCACCGATTCGACGCCCACGAACGGCTCGCTGCGGGTCCTGCCCGGGAGCCATCGAAACGGCGTCCTCGGCGACGACGAGATCGCGCGCCTGGTGGCGGCGGGCGAGCCGCACCTCGCCGTCGTGCCTGCGGGGAGCGTCCTCGTGATGCGTCCGCTCCTCGTGCACGCGTCCTCGAAATCCGAGAGCGGCGCGCCGCGGCGCGTGCTCCACATCGAATACGCCAGCGACCTGCGGCTTTCGGACGGCCTACGTCTCGCGATCGCCTGACGAAGGCGGCGGCCTTTTCGCGGCGGCTTCCTTCTTCTTCCCGATCTCCTCGGCCCTCGCCCGGAGCCGCGACGCCTTGATGTCGCCCGCGGTGCAGAAGTCGCACGTACAGAACGGCAGCTTGCCCTTCGCGTCCGGGGCGTACCGCCAGCCGATGACCTGCCGCAGCGTGCGGATGCGCGTGATCTTCCGGGAGTCGACGCGCTCCGGGATCACCACCTGCCAGCCCTCGCGGCTCTCTCCCGACATGAACTCGGCCACGGCCTGGGCCGCGGTCATCGCCCGGGCGGGGGAGTTGTAGTGACCTACCCAGACGGTCGTGTCGTCGTCGATGCGGAAGTACACCGCGGCGATCGTCCGCTGACCACCGCGCTTGAGCTCCCGGAGCCACTGATGGGAGACGTAGAAATCCCGTGTCACGGGAACCGCGAAGATGCCGCCAGGAAACCCGGGACGGGGTTTCCGCAGCTTCGTGATGCCGTTGCGCCGGATCCGTTCGGCGAGGGGCTCCGGGGTCAGGTGGACGAACGTCGCCATCTCTCCCGAGACTCTACTTCGAGTCTCCGAGCCCGGCCGCGAGCGAGATGAGCTCGGCCAGCTCGCCGAGCGCCTCGTCGTCGGGCAGCTCGTGCGACAGGGCCTGGGCCTCCTTCGAGAGGTCCGCGAGGGCCACGTCCCGCGCCCAGGGGGACGCTTTCAGAACCTCGGCGAAGCGGGACGCGAGCACGGCGGCGCGAAACGGGGCCGAGGTCTTTTCCCAGCGGCTCGAGAGCTGCCAGGTCATGAACGTGCGCTTCTTCTCGTCGCTCCTCGAGGCCTCCGGCGACCGCACCCGGACCTTCAGCGTCACGAGAGGACCTCCCGCGGGCGTCGGCTCGAGCTGGATCTCGTAGAGGGCCGCCCGCACGGAGCCGGGCGGGAGGCGGATCCCGCGGACGGTATCGCCCTCACCCGCCTCGAGCCGGTCGTGGCCGATCAGACGGAACCGGGCGACGGACCGGGGATCGAACTCGACCCGGACGGAGGTCTCGAGGGGGCCCGCGTCGAGCGCCGAGGTCGAGAGCTGGAGCCGCACGTAGCGGTAGGAGGGGCCCCGCGGCGAGGGGACCGGACCTCCTTCGATCGACAGCTCCACGTCGCCCTTCACCGCGGGCTTCGCGCGTGCGAACGCGTTGACGAAGTCCTCCGTGCGAACGGAGCCGGCCGGTGGCCTCGTGCCCGCGCGGAGGAA
>JAEUQS010000549.1 GCA_016789625.1 Acidobacteriota bacterium
GCGGGCACGGGCCGTTCTATTCCTCGCGCGTGGCACCATGGGCCGTGCTCGCCACCGGGCTCCTGCGCGACGTCGCCGTCGTTCTGGCGGCGTCCTTTCCCGTGCTGTACCTCGCGCGGCGGCTGCGGCTGCCGACGATCGTGGGGTTCCTCGTCACCGGAGTCGTCTCGGGGCCCCACGCTCTCGGCCTCATCAGCGACGCGCAGCGCGTCGAGCACATCGCCGAGCTGGGGGTCGTGCTCATCCTCTTCTTCGCGGGCATCCACTTCCCGCTCTCGCGTCTCAAGGACCTCTCCAAGACGGCCGTGCCGGGCGGCTTCCTCCAGCTCGCCCTCACGACCGGGCTCGTCGTGCTGCTCACGGGCCTGGCGGGGACGCCGCTCCGCCAAGCGGTCTTCTACGGCTTCCTCGTGACGCTCTCTTCCACGGCCGTGCTCCTGCCGGTGATCGCCGCGCGCGACGAGATGGGGAGCCCGTACGCACGCAGGTTCCTGGGAATCTCTCTGTTCCAGGATCTCGCGGTCATCCCGCTCGTGCTCCTCCTCCCGGCGCTCGCGCCCGCGGGGGTGGGTCCCGCCGCCGGCGCGGTCCTCATGAAGGTCGGGCTCGCGCTCCTCGGCATCACGCTCTTCGTGGCGACCGCGCGGGCGCTGCTGCCGCGCCTTCTCGACGGGCTCTTCCGTCTCGGCAGCAAGGAGGGCTTCACCGACGGCGTGATCGTCCTCGTCCTCGTGGTGATCGCGCTCTCCGAGGAAGCCGGCATCTCGGCGGCCATGGGCGCGTTCGCGGCGGGCATCGTGCTCGGCGAGAGCGAGTACGTGCACGAGATCACGTCGGCGCTCGCGCCGTTCCGCGACGTGCTGTCGAGCCTCTTCTTCGTCTCCATCGGGATGCTGCTCGACCCCGTGTTCGCCATGCACAACATCGTGCTCGTGCTGCTCGTGGTGACGGCCGTCGTGGCGGTGAAGGTCGCGGCCGCGTTCGGTGCGCTTCGAGCGATCGGCACGTCGGCGCGCACGTCGCTTCGCGCGGCCCTGGCGCTGGCGCCGGTGGGCGAGTTCTCGTTCGTGCTCGCCACGGCCGGGCTCCCGCTCGGTCTTCTCACGGAGTCGAGCCAGCAGCTCTTCGTCGTGACTGCCGTGACGACGTTGGCGCTCGCGCCGCTCCTCGTGGCCTGGGCGCCGCGCCTCCTCACGCTGCTGGCGGACACTCCCGAGGTCGCCACGGGCGAGCACCACGCGTCGCTCAAGGGGCACGTCGTGATCGTCGGCTACGGCTTGAACGGCCGGAACGTCGCCCGCGCGCTCCTCGAGATCGGCGTGCCGCACGTCGTGCTCGAGGCCGACCCCGACCGCGTGGCGGCGGCGCGCGCCGATGGCGTGCGTGCGATCACGACCGACGCGACGGCGCCGGAAGGGCTCGATGCGGCAGGCGTGCCGGGAGCCGTGGCCGTCGTGCTCACGATTCCCGACCCCGACTCGGCGCGGCGGTCCGCGCAGCTCTGCCGCAGGTTGTCGCCCACGGCGCGAATCCTGGTGCGCACGCGCTACGTGCGCGAGGTGGAGGCGCTCCTCAAGGGCGGAGCCGACTACGTGATCCCCGAGGAGTTCGAGACCTCGGTCGAGATCGTCTCCCGCGTGCTCCGCATCCTGCACGTGCCTGGCAACGTCGTGGCCACGCAGATCCGTCTCCTGCGCGACGAGGGCTACAGGCGGCTCCGCGAGGCGGGCGCGCATCCGTCGGACGCGCGGCGCATGGAGGCGCTCGTCAACGCCGGGACGACCGAGCTCTTCCTCGTGATGCCCGATACGTGCGCGGACGGAAAGACCTTGGCCGCGCTGGATCTCGAGTCGCTCCACGTGGCCGTGCCGGCGCTCCTCCGCGACGGCAGGCCGCTCGCCCCGCCCCCGCGCGACGTCGCGATCACCGCGGGCGACACGCTCCTCCTCGTGGGCGCCCACGAGGATCTCGCGGTGGCGATGAAGAAGCTCGAGGAGTCCCGCGCCGGCTAGAGCGAGCGGAGCGTGTGGACGGGGTCGATCGCGGCCGCCCGGCGAGCCGGCACGAGGCTCGCGAGCGCGGCCACGCCGAGGAGGAGCGCCGAAACGCCCACGAGGACCACGGGATCCAGGGGACTCGCTCCGAAGAGCACCGACGACAGCGCTCGCCCCACGAGAGCCGAGAGCCCGAGACCGAGCAGGATGCCGAAGCCCGCGAGGCGGAGCGCGCCGCCGAGGACCTCGCGCACCACCCTGCGGGCGTCTGCTCCCAGCGCCATGCGGATGCCGATCTCGCGCTCCCGCGCGGCCACGCGATACGTCGCGAGGCCGAAGAGACCGAGGGCCGCGAGGAGCACGCCGGCGACGGCGAGGCCCCCGAGGATCTGCAGCAGGAAGCGTGTCGGTGCGGCCCAGTCGGCCAGGAACGCGGCTTCGGAACGGAAGCCTTCGAGCGGCTGCGCGGGATCCACCTCGGCAATCGCGGCCGCGAGGGAGCGCGCGGGCAGGGCTTCCGGAGCCGGCGTGCGCAGCCGGAACGTCACGTCGCGGCCCGGCCTCTGGGCGAAGGGAACGTAAAGGAACGCGCTCTCGCTCCGCCTCACGGGGTTGCCGATGGGGCTCGACACGACGCCGACGACGGTGAGCCAGGTCGCGGGCCGGTTGGCCTCGTCGCCCGGGCGATCCGGAAGGATCGCCTCAGGCAGTCCTGCCGGACTGCCCGGAATGGCGTCGATGAGGATGCGCCGTCCCACGGCCTCGGCTCCCGGCCCGAAGAGCCGTGACGCCGCGGCGGAGCCGAGGAGCGCGACCGCTTCGGTTTCCATCGACCGGAACGTGCGACCGGCAAGGACCCTCAGTCCGAGGGTCTCGACGTAGGGGCCGTCGACGGCGAGCGCGAAGGACGGCGCCGCCGAGAGAGGAACGTTCGTGGCCGACCCTTCGAGCCGCAGCCGGCTCTCGGAGCCCGTGAACGCGCCCACGAACTCGGCGCTCTCGAGAGCGACGCTCGAGACGCCGGGCACCGCGGAGAGGCGTTCGCGGGCGTCGCGGGCAAAGGCCACGCGGCGTTCGCCCGAGTCGTAGCGCGTCGCGAGGAGGCGCGCCTCGGCGCGTGCGAGGGACCCGGCCTCGTAGCCCAGACCCGCGAGGCCGCGCGAGGCGAGGAACGTCTTGGCGAGGAGGCCGGCGCCCGAGAGGAGCGCGAGCGCGAGCGCGGCCTGCGCGACCACGAGCGCGCTCCGGAACCGCTCCTTCGCGGGCGAGAACGTGGCGCCAGGGCCGCCATCGTTGAGGGCGCGCGCGGGGTCCTGCCGCGAGGCCGCGAGGGCGGGCAGCAGGCCGAAGAGGGCGCCGGTCGCGAGGGAGAGCGCGACCGTGAACGCGAGCACCGCGGGATGCAGGCGGATGTCGATCCAGAAGGGCAGGCTCGCGGGCAGCAGCTTCGTCACGAGCGGCAGCGCCTGCGTCGCCAGAAGGAGGCCGAGAGCGCCGCCCGCGAGCGACACGAGCAGGCTCTCCACGAGCACCTGCCGCGCGATCTGGAAGCGCGTGGCGCCGAGCGCGAGGCGGAGCGTGAGCTCCCGCTGCCGTGAGAGGCCGCGCGCGAGGAGGAGGTTCGCGAGGTTCGCGCACGCGACGAGGAGCACGAGGAGGCCGGCCGCGAACGGCAGATAGAACGGCGGACCCGAGTCGACGAGGAGGTCGTCGCGGAGGCTCACCGCGCCGACCGTCCAGCCCGTCTGCGTCGCGGGCCAGGCCTCGGCGAGGCCCTTGCCGAACGACGCGAGCTCGGCGGCGAGCGCGGCCGGAGATACGCCGGGGGCCAGTCGGCCCACGACGGTGAGGCCGCGATCGTGAGGTGCCAGCGACGCGCCGTGCGCGGCGAGGGGACGCCAAAGCTCCGCGCGCTCGGGATACCGAAAGCCGCGCGGCATCACGCCGGTGATCCGGAGCGCGCGACCGTCGACGAGCAGGTCCTTCCCGACGACCTCGATGCCGCCGAACCGCCGCACGGCGAGCCCATGGGAGACGAGGACCACATCGGAGCCAGGGCCCGCGCCGGCAGCGCCAGAATCCTCGGCCGCCGTGAAGCCGCGACCGCGCTCCGGAGCGACGCCGAGCGTGGGGAAGAGCGACGCCGAAACGAACGCCGAGGAGACGCGCTCGGGGGTTGTGCCTTCGACGACGGACTGGGCCTCGATCGCCGCGCCGAGGCTTTCGAGGGAAGCCGCGCCCCGCGTGAGGGCGTCGTAGGCCGGCCAGGACATCCCGACGGCGCAGCCCGCGCAGAGGGCCGCGGGGTTCTGCTCGGAAACGTCGACGAGCCGGTCCGCGTCGCGGTAGGGAAGCTCGGCGAAGACCACCGCATGGACGAGCGAGAAGAGCGTCGACACGCTGCCGATGCCGAGCGCGAGAGAGAGGAGCGCCGCCAGTAGGAAACCCTTCGCTCGCGGCAGGGTGCGCCACGCGAGACGGAGGTCGGCGAGGATCGTGTCGCGCATTCTGGTCTCCTGCTCCGCCCCCCGTCGCACGCGGTGTGCCAGCCGGCCGCACCCGATTTTCCCGAATCCTGTCCGGTTGTGGGACGGAACGCCACGATCCCGGAATCCTGGAGAAACCGGTTCGCCCCGGGATCGTAAGAGGCTCCGAGGTGTCCATGCGGATCCGAGCTGCCCTGCTTGCCGTGTCGTGTCTTGCCGCTGAACCCGTGCTCCTGGGGGAGGATCTCGAGGAGCTGCTCGCGCGCGGCCGCACGGCTCTCGCGGAGAAGCGTCCCGCCGACGCCGTCGCGCCGTATCGCGCCGCGGCGGCCGAGGTGGCGGACAACACCGGCAGCCGCGTCGCGCTGGCCGAGGCGCTGGCGCGCTCGGGCGCGGCCGCCGACGGGCTCGCCGTTCTCGAGAAGGCCGCGGCCTTCCGCATCCAGCCCGACCTCGCGAAGCTCGACGAGGCGTTCTCGGGCCCCGACGCGGCGCCCCGCTATAAAAAGCTCAGGGTGAAGCTCGAGGAAGCGGGCCGTCCGTTCGTGAAGAGCTCGCGGGCGTTCGTGCTCGAAGACCCCGAGATCCTGCCCGAGAGCGTGGCCTGGGACTCGAAGGCGAAGGCCTGGTACGTGGGCAGCATGTATCAGCGAAAGATCGTGAAGGTCGACGAGCAGGGCCGCGCGAGCGACCTCGTCTCGGAAGGTCGCGACGGACTCTGGGCCGTCATCGGAATCAAGCTCGACACGAACGCGCGGGAGCTGTGGGTCACCTCGTACAACGGCAACTCGCCTCCGATGCGAAAGCCCGAGCCCGGGACGGAGAAGCACGGCGCGCTGTATCGCTTCAACGTCGACACCGGTGCGCTCGTGGCCCGCTACGACCCGCCCAGGCAGCCCCTCGGGTTCAACGACCTCGTACTCGCGCCCAACGGGGACGTGTATCTCACCTGCGGGACCGCCGTCTGCGTGCTCCGCGAGGGCGCGACGAAGGCGGAGGAGCTCCTCGAGGCCGGCGGCTTCCTCAACGGCATCGCCATTTCCGACGACGGCGCGCGGCTCTTCGTGGTGGACCACCGGCGCGGCATCCGCTGGGTGGACGTCGCGACGAAGCGCAGCGCGCTCGTGAAGCTGCCGCCGAACGAATCCCTCGCGGGCGTGGACGGTCTCTACGTGCGGGGCCGCATGCTCGTCGCCATCCAGAACTCGGCCGGGCCGGTCGAGCGCGTCATCCGCTGCGACCTCGACGCGTCGCTCTCGAAGGTGACGCGCGTCCGGGTGCTCGAGCAGAAGCACCCGGACTACGACGCGCCCACCACGGGCGTCCTCGTGGGAGACGAGCTCCACTACGTGGCGGCCAGCAACCTCGACAGCTACTACGCGAACAAGGGGATCGTCCCGGGAAAGCTGAGGAAGAGCGCGATCCTCCGGTTGAAGCTGTAGTCGTTCAGCCCGGCACGCGCTCCATCTTGATCTCCTCGAACCACTTCTCGCCGCCCTTCTCGTACCACGACCAGCGCGTCGTGAAGGCCGACGAGGACTCGAAGCGGTATTCGGCGCGGTCCATGTGGCCGGTGTCGCGCGTGGGGATGTTGGCGCCGTCGAGGAACGTGAAGCCGATGTTCGCGCCGTCTTCGGAGATCGTCGTCGCCACGAGGCGGGGCTGGTTCTTCGCCACGCAGTAGTGCGTGAGCATGAGCTTCTCCCCGTCGAGGTGGAACACCGTCACCATCGTCTGGCCCTTGTGCGCGTCGAAGTCCGAGGTGGAGACGACGGCCGAGCCTCCGGCGATGACCTGGATGGTCGCGTGATCGGTCCAGCCCTTGGTGCTCTTGCCGCGCCACGTGCCCTCGAGCGCCTTGAGGCGGTCGAACGCGCGGCGCGCCGGAGTCGACGCGGCTTTTGTCCCGACGTTTGCGGCAGGCTTGGCATGCTCCTCGTGACCGGGCGATCCCAAGGGATCGCCTTCTGCAGTCCTACCGGACTGACCGGTTGCGGGCTTCGTTTCCTGGGGCGCGGCCTGGAGGGTGAGCGCCGTGAGCACGACGAGAGGCAGAACGCTGTGTCGCATGGGAGCTCCTTTCCTTTCCCCTGAGTGGCCCTCCCGCGGTCGAACGCTGCATGCAGCGTTTTCCGCCGCTTGCGTCACACAGGAGGGATGGAGACCATGCGGGCCGTGAGCTCGGGCCCCGACGAGGTTCTGGTCGCGCGGCTCCTCCGCGGAGACGAGGACGCTTTCCGCACGCTGTTCCGCGCGCAGGCGGGCCGCCTGGTGCTCCTCGGTCAGCGGCTCCTCGCGGACCGCGCCGAGGCCGAGGACGCCGTGCAGGAGACGTTTCTCCGCGCGCTCCGTCAGCTTCCGGGATTCCGCCGCGAGGCCGCGCTCTCGACCTGGCTCTCGGGAATTCTCGTGAACTGCTGCCGCGAGGCGCTCCGGCGGAGGCGCCCGGTGGATGCGCTCTCCGACGAGCTGCCGGGCCCTCCCCGCGAGGGCGCGGGCGGCGTGGACCTGGAGCGCGCGCTCCGGGAGCTGCCCGACGGCTTTCGCGAGGTCCTCGTTCTCCACGACGTGGAGGGGTACACGCACGAGGAGATCGGCGCGCTCCTCGGCATCGAGCCGGGAACGGCGCGCGGCCAGCTTTCCCGGGCCCGCGCCCGCATGCGCGAGAGGCTCTCGGGAGGAACCTCATGAAGGAACGCGAAGACGACGCGCCTCTCCTCGCAGCGCTTTCGGCGCTGCCGCGCGAGGAGGCGCCACCGGCCGGTCTCGAGGAACGGGTGCTCGACGCGCTCCGGGCGGAAGGGCTGGTGCGTTCGCGAGCCGCTCGCCGCGCACTGCCCGCGTTCCTCGCTCTCGCGGCGGCGCTGATCCTTTTCGCCGCGGGGCTGTTCGTGGGCCGGTGGCAGCGGCCCGCGCAATCCTCACCGCCCTCCCGCTACGTGCTGCTCCTCTACCGCGGCGAGATGAAGCCGCCGGCCTCAGCCGAGGAGGAAGCGGTCTTCGTGCGCGAGTACACGAACTGGATGCGCCAGCAGGCCGCGTCGGGACTGCTCGTGGACGGCGAGAAGCTCGGGGACGCGAGCCGGCTGGTGGGTCCCACTGAAGCGCCTGACGCGCCCGACCTCCTCGGCTACTTCATCGTGGGGGTCTCGACGTTCGACGAGGCCGAGGCCATCGCGCGGGCGCATCCGCATGCAAGGCATGGCGGGCTCGTGGTCGTGAAGGAGATCGTGTCCCGCTGAGCTGCTGAACGTGAACTGGTGACCGCCCGCACACGGAGGTCGAGGCGCTGTAAGCTGTCGCGCTTTCGGAACGTCGGTTCGTGCGGAGGGACATCCCATGAAACGAGCACTCGCGCTCTTCGTCCTGGTTCTCATGACTCTCGCCGTGGCGCCGCCGTCCGAGGCCGGCCGCGTCGTGGTGCGCGGCCGGCACACGAAGGTCGTCGTACGCACCGGCTTCCCCATCCGGCGGCCGATGCCGCACGTCGTCGTGCGCGCGCCGCGCGTCACGTTCCGGGTCGAGCCGGCCGTGTACCTGCCTGCCGTCGCGTTCGGAGCGGTCGTCGTGGCAACGGCGCCTCCCAAGGACGTCCTCGTGTGGGAGGACGGCGAGTCCCTCGACCGAGAGGACGGCTGGACCGACTTCTCCCTGAACGTCGACAGCCGGGGTACGGCGCTCTTCCTGGACGTCACCGGCCGCGTCGAGATCAACTTCGCCGAGGTGGTGTTCGAGAACGGCAACGCCCAGGTCGTGGACTTCGGTGAGAAGCCGCTCAAGAACGGTCTCTACGAGCTCCTCGATTTCAAGGACGGCCGCAAGGTCGACCACGTCCGCATGGTCGCGAAGGCGAAGAGCGAGGACGCGCGGGTCGTCGTCCGCATGGCGAAGTAGCGGTATGGACGCCGGGAGCTACTGGTTGTTCCCGGCGTCCGTGCCCCCCAGGTACGGGTTCGTGAAGCCGATCGTGAGGTTGTCGCGGTACTTGCCCGAGGAGGCCCAGAAGAGGACTCCCGTGCTGCCGGCGGTCAGCTGGTTGCCGGTTACGAAGACCGCCGAGCTGTTCCCCACGTAGACCCCGGTTCCCGCTTCCATCACGTGGTTCGCGTCGATGTGCGTGTTCGACGACGGGTTCACGATGATGCCGATGGACGAGCCGCCCGAGGGGAAGCCCGTGATGACGTTCTTTTCGACGACGTTGCGGTTGCCGAAGACCGCGATGCCCGTGATCGTCGGCGACGAGCCCTGCGCCGTGGTGCCGCCCAGGCCGAGGATCTCGTTCGAGCGCACGATCGAGGTCTGACCCGACACGCGCAGGCCCGAGTACAGAGCGTAGTGGACGCGGAGGTTCTCGACGAGGTGGTTCCGGGACGCGCCCACCGAGCCCTCGAGCGAGACGGCCGTGTAGAAGCCCCGGAGCGTTCCGTTGCGGATCGTGATGTCCGTCTGCCCGACGGCCCTGATGCCGTAGCTCGTCGACGACGGGATCTGCGCGCCGGCCAGCTCGAACCCCTTGAGATCGATCGACACGTAGCTCGCCGCGACGGTGATGGCGTCGCCCGTCGTCTGGAGCATCGCCAGGTGCTGCGTGAGGCAGTAGCGCCCGCTGGTGGTGATGGTCGTGGGGATCGACGTGATCGCCGTGCATTCCTGGGCGGCGGCGGGAAGGGTCGAGCCGAGGAGGAGGACCGCGGTGAGAAGAGCGTGCTTCATGGGTTCCTTTCTGTGCCGGCTCGACAGGGAGCCGCGCTGCCCGAAAGGTAGAGCGGACGCTTCGAAGCGCTCAGCGCATGCGCATGCGCGAGAGGGCGCCGGCCGGTGACGCTTCGCACGGAGCCGGCGCTTTTCGGGAACGACATATCCTCCGCGGATGCGCTTCGACCGCCTCGCCGCCCTCGCGCTCACGACCTCCCTCGCCGCCGGCCAGGCGCTCGCGGCCGAGGGCTATCGCACGCCGCCGCCCGAGCTCGCGGCCCTCGTGGACGCGCCGCTGGCGCCCGCGACGATGCTGGCGCCGGGCGGCGCCCGCCTCGCGCTGCTCGATCCGCCGCCGAACCCGCCCGTGGCCGAGCTCGCGCAGACCGAGCGCCGCCTCGCCGGCCTGCGCTTCAACCCCGTGCGCGGAGAGCGCACGCGCGCGGCGTGGTACCTGAGGCTCCGGTTCCTGGACGTCGCGACGGGCGCCGAGAAGCCGGTGACGGGCTTCCCCGAGGGCGGCCGCCTCACCTGGCCTCTGTGGTCGCCCAAGGGCGACGCGCTCGCCGTGGCCGTGAGCCAGGAATCGGGCGTGACGCTGTGGGTCGCCGACGCGCAGACGGGCACGGCCCGGCAGGTTTCGCCTCTCCGGCTCAACGCGATCGCGCCGTCGCGTCCCTACTCCTTTCGCACGAGCGGAGCGGGGTTCCTCCTGCGCACCATTCCCGAACGCCGGGGCGCTGAGCCCGTCGCGCCCTCCGAGCCCGAGGGTCCGGTCGTCCAGGAGAGCGGCGGCGGAAAGAAGGCCCCCGCGCGCACGTACCAGGATCTCCTCAAGTCGGCGTTCGACGAGACCCTCTTCGAGTACCACCTCACGGCCCAGCTCGTCACCGTGATGGCCGACGGCATTGCCCGGCCCATCGGCCCTG
Organism: Acidobacteriota bacterium; assembly: GCA_016789625.1. Lineage (GTDB taxonomy): Bacteria > Acidobacteriota > Thermoanaerobaculia > UBA5066 > UBA5066 > JAEUQS01. The sequence continues at coordinate 10,105 of JAEUQS010000549.1, forward strand.
CGGGGCTCGTGACCGCGGCGAGCCCCTCGCCGGACGGCGCCTACCTCCTCGTCCAGACGCTGCATCGGCCGTTCTCGTACCTCGTTCCCTTGAACCGTTTCCCGTCGCGCACAGAGGTTCTCTCCCTGCCCGAGGGCCGCTCCGTGGCCGTCGTGGCCGACCTGCCTCTCGCCGAGGACGTGCCGTCCGACTTCGACGCCGAGCGCCGCGGACGCAGACAGGTCGGCTGGCGCCAGGACGCCCCGTCGATGCTCCACGTCGTCGAGGCCGAGGACGACGGCGACCCGAGGAAGCCGGCAGATTTCCGCGACCGCGTGTCGCTGCTCGCGGCGCCGTTCACGGGTCAGACGACGCCGCTCATCCGCCTCGCGGGCCGGTTCTCGGAGATCGCCTACGGCGACGACGGTCTCGCCCTCGTCACCGAGCGCTGGTGGAAGACGCGAAAGACGCGCACGTGGCGCGTGGCCCCGGGGAGACCCGCGGAGAAGGCCCGGCTCCTGTTCGACCGCAGCAGCGAAGACCGCTACGCGGATCCCGGTGACCCGCTCATGGAGCGCACCGCAACGGGTGCGCTCGTGCTGAAGAAGAGCCCCGACGGGCGTGGCATCTACCTCCTGGGCGACGGCGCGTCGGCCGAAGGCGACCGGCCGTTCCTCGATCTCCTTCCCGTGGACGGCAGCAAGGCGACCCGTCTGTTCCGCTCCGAGGCGCCGCGCTACGAGGTCCCCGTCGACGTGCTGGAGGGCGGGAAGCTCCTTCTCCGCCGCGAGTCGCCCACCGAGCCGCCCGATCTCTACGTGAAGGACCTCTCGGGCAAGGGCCTGAAGCGTCTCACCACCACGGAGCATCCCGTGCCGGCGCTCAAGAGCGTGAAGAAGGAGCTCCTCAAGTACACGCGCAAGGACGGCGTCGCGCTCACCGCCACGCTCTACACGCCGCCCGGCTGGGACACCTCGAAAGGGCCGCTGCCCGTGCTCATGTGGGCCTACCCGCAGGAGTTCAAGAGCGCGAGCGCCGCGGGCCAGGTGCAGGACTCCCCGTACCGCTTCGTGCGCCCGTCGGTGGGCGGTCCGCTGCCGTTTCTCGCGAGGGGCTGGGCCGTCCTCGACGACCCCTCGTTCCCCATCGTGGGCGAGGGCAAGGCGGAGCCGAACGACACCTACGTGGAGCAGCTCGTCTCGAGCGCCGAGGCCGCCGTCGAGGAGATGGTGAAGCGCGGCGTGGGCGATCGGGACCGCATGGCGATCGGCGGGCACTCGTACGGCGCGTTCACCACCGCGAACGCGCTCGCGCA
>JAEUQS010000659.1 GCA_016789625.1 Acidobacteriota bacterium
CGCGGCGGGTGGCAGCCCGTGGGACGCGAGGAGGTCCCCGAGCGCCTCGCCGCTCTCGAGGGAATCTCCCGAAACCACGATCGCCTGGGGCTGCGTCGACGCGAGGACGGCGCTCACGGCGTCGCTCGGGGACGTGACGAGGCACGCGTCGTAGTGAAGGGCGCGGGCGGAGAGGACGTCCGTTCCCTCGAAGCACTCCACGCCCTGCGCCGCGAGCCGTTCCGCGGCATCTCGTGTGGCTCCGCCCCTGCGGGGCTGCGCACCTGGCGGCGCCTCCGTGAAGAGCGTGACCCGGGCGGGAGGCCAGAGCGCGAGGAGCCTCGCGAGCAGGGGTTCCGCGTCGGCGGGTCCCCTGGCGAAGACGGCGAAGCGCGCGACCGCCGGCGCGTCGCGGGAGGCGGCGGCCAGCAGCGCGTCGGGCGGATCGCCGGCGTCCGGAGGCCGGCGGGCACAGAGCGCCGCCCACCGACCGAAGAAGAGCTCCCGGTTGCGGTGCCAGAGCGCGAACGATCCGCCGCCCGACGCGCCGCGGAGGTGGGTCACGACGGAGCGCGGCTCGAGACGCGTGTGGAAGCCGCGCTCCTGGAACGCGAGCTGGAGGTCGACGTCCTCGTAGTAGGCGGGCGCGTAGCGGGGATCGAAGCCGCCCACCTCGTGGAAGAGGCGGGTCCTCACGAGGAGGGCCGAGGCCGAGGCGTAGTCCGCGACGCGCGGCAGGAGATGAGCCGGCGCCGAGGGGTCCTCCCCGAATCCGTTGAACCGCGTGAGGCCGCGATCGAAGAGGAGCCCGCCGCTTTCCTGCAGCGTGCCGTCGGCGTTGAGGACCCGCGGCGCGATGGCGCCGGCACGGGGGTCGTGCGCGGCGGTCTCGAGGAGCGGCGGCAGCCAGCCCTCGTGGACGAACGCGTCGGGGTTGAGGAGGAAGAGGAGCGGCGCGCGCGCGAGGGCGGCCGCCTGGCCGTTCGCCGCGCCGAAGCCCACGTTCCTCGGGTTCCTCACGATCGTCGCGCCGTGGACGTGCGAGGAGAGAAAGGCGCCGGGGGAGTCCGGCCCGCCGTTGTCGACGACGATCACCTCGGCGCGAGGAGGCGTCCGCCCGGCGAGGAGCGCAAGGCATTTCTTCACGACCTCGGGCGCGCCGTACGTGACGACGAGGATCGATACTTCGGGTCCCCCGGCCCTCGTGACCTCCGGGAAGACGATATCGGGTTCCGTCGCTGCCGTCATGACGAATGCCCGGCTGCCCTGCGGAGAGCCTTGTACACGGCCCGGAGCGGCGCGGTGAGGCGGAAGACCCTGAGATTCCGGAACCGCACGAACTCGGCGGTCATGGCCGAGAGCTCTCCGGCGAGCCGGTCTCTCTCGGCCCGCAGGGCAGCGCCTTCGGCCGCGAGGGCGGCCGCCTCGGCCCGCTGCCTCCCGCTCTGCTCGGCGAGTCTCGCCGTCAGCTCGTCGGCCTTGCGGAACGCGGCGAGGGAGTCGGCCTCGGCCCTCACGATGCGGAGCTCCGCCGCGCGAAGGAGCTCGGCGGAATCCCGCGCCGAGGTGCTCTCCCGGGCGAGCTCGCTCACGAGCATCTCGTTCTCGCGCGAGAGCGTCTCGAGCTGGGCCGTGAGATGCGGGCGCTCCGCCGCGAGGCGCTCGCCCTCGCGGACCCGGCCCACGAGGAGCGCGGCCTCGCGCTGCGCGGCCTCCCGTTCGACCTCCGCCGCGCCGAGCTTCGTCCGCACGTCGAGGAGCTGCCCCTGCAGCACGGAAAGGGACGACTGCTGCGATTCCACCGTGTGGAGCAGCCCGAGCCTCTCGGTATCGCGATGGGCGGGTGGGGTCCGTGAGAGGAACAGGCGCCGCTCGGCGAGGAGGCGCTCGCGAGAGGCGGCCCAGGCCCTCTCGAAGCGCAGGGCGCGCTCCTCGGCCCGCCGCTCCCGATGGGCCGAGCCGCCGGACGCGAGGCGCGCGCGCTCGGCGAGGCGGTCGAAGTGCGCGTCGAGCCGCTGCTCCCCTGCGCGATCCCGGACGGGAGCGGCGCCGGCAAGGAGGGCGCGGGCCTGCCCGACGGTCTCGGCCTGGGGCACGGCCAGCTCGCGGGCCGCGGCGGCACTCTCGGACGGGCTTCGAGCGAC
>JAEUQS010000681.1 GCA_016789625.1 Acidobacteriota bacterium
GTCGCTCCGGGCACCTCCAGCGCGAGCGTCACCGCGAGGATCCCGCTCCCTGTGCCGAGGTCCAGCAACCTCCGGGCGCGAGGGGCGGACGCGAGAGCGATCTCGACGATGCCTTCTGTCTCGCCACGGGGGATGAGCGCCCGCGGGTCCACGCGGAAGGTGCGGCCGTGGAACTCCCATTCTCCGAGGAGGTACTGGAGCGGCTCCCCGCCGGCGCGCCGCGACACGAGGGCGCGAAAGGCGCCCGCGATCTCGCTGCCGGCGGCCTCGCGGAGCCGGGCCGTGAACCACGAGCGGGGCCGTCCCGCGGCGCGGGCGAGGAGCTCGTCGGGCTCGTAAGAGGCATAGGGCTCGCCCGTGAGCGCGAGGCGGCCCTCTTCGAGAAGCGTGGCGAAAGTCGTGGTCACGGGAGGATGTTGCACGTGGGCGCGCCTATCATTGCAGAGTGATTTCCCGCACGGGGCCCGTCGCGGCGTTCGCGTTTCTCGCCCTGGCGCTCCTCACGGAGGGGGCCCGCGCCGAGATGCTCGTGACGGCGGCGATGGCGCGCACGCTCGAGGCCGGGTTCGTCGCGGCCGCGTTCCTCGCGCTCCTCGTGTCCCTCGTCCAATCCCGGCGGACCGGCACGGCCGTCGTCCCGGAGCGCGAGAGCGCGCCCGAGGCCCGCGGACCCTCGTCCGACGAAGCGATGAGGGAGTCCGACGAGCGGCGCCTTCGGCTCTTCGAGGCTCTGCCGGTGGGGCTCCTCTCGCTGCGGCCCGACGGCGCGATCGACGTCGCGAACGGCCGCCTCCACGTGCTCTCGGGCCGCGGTCCCGACACGCTCGAGGGGCTGCCCATCGACCAGCTCGCCGACTTTCCCCGCGACCTGAGGACCCGGCTCGCGGCGCTCGCGGCCGCGGGACGCGACGCGGCATCGCTGGTTCCGGCCTTCGAGGAGGAGATCGCTCTCGTGGCCGCGAACGGTGAGACCCGGCGCCTCTGGCTCTCGGCGTGGTCGCGGCCGGGCGGCGGCGCCGACGTCATGCTGGCGGACGCGACCTCGCGGCGGCGCCTCTCCGAGGAGGTCGAGTACTCGCGGCGCATGGCGCTCGCCGCGCAGGAGGCCACGGCGCTCCGGCTCGCCGAGAACGAGAGGCCCCGGGTGCTCCTCGTGGAGGACCACGACGAGAACCGCGAGCTCCTCGCGCATCTCCTCTCCCTCAAGGGAGCCGAGGTCGTGGCCGCGGGCTCGGGAGAGGAGGCGCTCGCGATCGCATCGCGCGAGGCGTTCTCGCTCGTGTTCCTGGACGTCCAGATGCCCGAGATGGACGGCTGGGAGGTCGCGCGGCGGCTCCGGGGAACGGCCCGCGGCGCGGCGCTCCCGATCGTCGGCCTCACGGCGCTCACGTCCGATGCGGTGCGCTCGCGCTGCCTCGCCGAGGGCATGAACGAGGTCGTCACCAAGCCGGTCACGAAGGCGCAGCTCGCCGACGTTCTCGAGCGCTACACGGGATACCGCGGCCCGGCCTCGGGGGCCTACGTCCCCGTGGCGGTCGCGGCAGGCTGACCGGCCGGAAAAAGGACGTAGAGCATCAGGTAGATCACGACCCCGGTGATCGAAACGTAGAGCCAGATCGGGAACGTGATGCGTG
>JAEUQS010000810.1 GCA_016789625.1 Acidobacteriota bacterium
TGATGTCGACATCCCGCTTCTCGTCTGCCGCGCTCGTGGCCACCGCGCTCCTCGTGAGCGGCTGCGGCCGCGAGGTCCCCGGAACCGGTCAGCCCGCAGCGTCCGGCCCCGCGAAGGCCGCGGCACCCGCCGCGCCCGCGCAGGGCCGGGTGGTCAAGGAATCGGACGTCAAGGCCGAGATCGTCCCCATCGACATCCCGGCCTCGATGAGCGCGGGCTCGACCGCGACCGGCAAGGTCAAGCTCACGAACAAGGGCGAGCTCACGTGGCCGGCGGAGGGCAACCCCTCGCTGAAGATGGCCTACCACTGGTACGACCCCGAGGGGAACAAGGGTCAGTGGGCGCCCGTCGTGTGGGACGACGGCAACCGCGGCTCTCTTCCCAAGGATGTCGCGCCCGGGGAAAGCGTCGAGGTGTCGTTTCCCATCAAGGCGCTTCCCAAGCCGACGAAGAACGCCAAGCTCGTGCTGGTCCCGTTTCTCTTCGATGTGAACTTCTGCCCCGACAGCTGGGTCGTCGAAGTCCAGATCGTCAAATAGACGGGCGGCAGTCCTCGAGCTCGTAGACCTCGGCCCAGGATCCCGCAAACGGCGTCGCGCTCGCGCGGAGCCGGAACCGGGGATCTGCCTGAAGCCGCACGCGGTGCGCCGGACCGGTCACGTCCCAGGACGAGACCACCATCAGGATGGGCGCATCCGGTGCTCTGGAGGCGCGGAGGCCGCAGGCCGCGGCGACCAGAGGGCCCGTATCGGGAAACGGGTTGAGCGAGCCTCCGTCGAAGCCCCGCTCGACGAAGCCGCCCGAGGGCATGTGGAGCACCGCCACCGTGGGGTACAGGCCGAACACGAGCGGCCGCTCGGGCATCGCCTCGAGCTCGCGCGAGAGCTTCTCGTAGTAGGCGATGCGGTCTCTCTGCGTGAGGTTCGTGCCGGGAGGATGCGGCATCTCGAGAAGCCGCCCCAGCCGCGGCGACGCGGCCGTCACGGCGGCGATCGTGCGTCCGTGCCACGAAACGAGCAGCAGTCCGCCCCAGAGCGCCACCAGCGGGGCGTAGATCGCGAGCCGCGCACGGGAGAGCACGAGGAGACCGAACGCCCCCGCCACGATCGGGAAGGGGTACGTCACGAGGAAGTAGCGCGGCTGCGGATAGTTGAAATTGGCCGCGTAGAAAGCCAGGTTCGCGACCGCGACGAGCCCCAGCAGCGAGACCGTCCCGGAAACGCGGGACTCCCCCGGGACCCGTTCGCGGAACGTCCACACGAGAACGCCGGCGGCCCCCACGACGAGGAGCACCCAGAGCCCCAGCCGCGGCACGACCCACGCCTCGTAGAGCACCCGCCGCAGATAGCCTCCGAAGATCTCCGCGAGCGAGCGCCATTTGTTGTTGCCCGCAAACTGCGTGAGCGGGAGCTTCACGACGAAGATCTTCACGAAGAGGTACGCCGAGAAAACGAGGCCGCTCACGAAGAGCGGCCCGACGTGCTTCACGACGAGGGTCCGGAATTCCTCGCCCCGCCTCAGCCCGAGGAGGACGAGTGCTCCCGCGAAAACCGTGAACGCCCCGAACGTCGCGACTCCCGAGAGGCGGGTGAGGAGGAGCAGCGAGAGCCAGACGGTCGCCGCGCGCGTCTTTCCCCGCAGCGTCGCCAGCGCCGCGGCCGCCATGAATGCCGCATTGGGCATCTCGGAGAGGTAGTCCGCCGCCTGGCTGATGAACATGGGGTGGAAGAAGAGGAGGAGCGCCGCGACGACTCCGGTCGCCCGCGCCGCCCTCGCCCCGAGAGCGCCGCCGGCATGCTCGCCGAGCTCGAACACCTTCGTCAGGAGGAGCGCCGAGAGCACCCACGTGGCGAGGTGGGGAAGAGCGTTCGTCACGCCGAAGACGCGGTAGAGAACGCCGACGACCCACGCGAAGAGGATGGGATGCCCGGGATCCCCCTTGAGCATGAACGGCTTCCAGGGGTGCTGCGCGAACTCGAGGGTCGCGGGAGAGAGGTGCCCGAGCGCGTCTCCGTCGAAGCCGTCCACCACGGCATCGCGAAGCGTCACGGCGAGGAGCGCGAACGCGAAGCCGAAGACGATCCAGGGCAACCGCTTCGAGGTCGCCGGCGTCGCGTGCGGAGCCGGGCCGGGGGCGGGCGGCCCTTGCGCCTCTCCGGCGGGCTCGGGCAGCTCCGGCAGGACCGCGCTCTTCTTCCGCACCTTCAAAGCGCGCGGATGATCGCACCCTTCGGCGGCGCGCTCACTGGTTCACTGCCGCGACCTTGGAGCGGTCTTCGGAAACCACGTCGGCCGTGACCACGAGCGGTCCGTCGCCGAATCCCTACCCTTCGATGAACGGCACGAGGATGAGGCGGTAGCCCGCATTCGGAAGCGCGGGCGGCTTCACGGGAACGAACACCCGAACCGTCTGGCCCGGAAGGAGGGACCGGGGCAGCCGTCCGCGGTTGCCGTCGTCCCACACGATCGACGACCAGTCGCCCCCGCGGTGCTCGGGATCGGCCCAGTGATAGCCGATGCTCACGCTCGTGGCACCGGCCGCCGCAAGCGTCTTCTCGCCGGCGTTCGTCACCGAGACGGGAACGAGCGTCACGATCCCCGCGGCCAGGCGCACCGGCTGCTCGAGCGGGCCCCATTCGATCTTCACGGCCTTGACGTCGGACTCGAGCGACGGCTTCTCTCCCGAGGCGCTCAGGGGAAGCGAAACGAGCGAGACGGGCCTTTCGAGGCGCGTCGTCTCGAGGATGGGAACCGTATTCCAGGCCGCGGCCGCTCCAGAGCCGAGAACGGCTTTCCCCAGGCCGCCCGAGCTTCCCCGCGTGAGCGGCCCGATGTTCTTCAGCCACCAGTACGACCTTCGCTCCGTGAGCCCCTGATACCGCGGCGGCGCGCTCAGCCAGAACGAGAGATCGAAGATGGTGCGCTCGGGCAGCTCGTCGACGACGAGGACGACGGGCTCCTCCGTCCCGATCGCGCGCTCGATGTCGCGGGCGAGCACCTTGGCCGCGAGGTCGTTTCCGAGGCGCACGTGGAACACGTACCAGCCCGAGTTGAGGACGCCGAGCACCGCCCCGAGGGCCACGGCTCCCGCGGCGAAGCTCCGGGCGCGGAGCGCGCAGAGCGAGAGAGCGCCGAGGACCGCGAAGAGAAGGAGCATCACGAGCTTCGGCAGGCCCAGCGCGGAGACGACCTGGAGCGTTTCGCGCGCGGGCGAGTCGGAGGGATCGTTCCAGGTGAGGGCGAACGGCGGCCAGAAGAGCAGCAGCCCGAGGAAGAGCGCGAGCCCCGCCACGGACGCGGCCGCGGCCGCCCTCGACCTCCGGAAGGCGTCGTCGGCAAAGCAGACGAGCGCCATGGGCAGGAGCACGAAGAGATACCGCTCGTGAAAGCGCGGTACGGGATCGTTCACGAGGACGTGCTGCGTGACCATGAGGAGCGAGACGCCGGTCGCGCAGACGAAGAGCAGCGCGAAGGCGCGCCGCGGACCGCTCTCCCTTCCGCTCCGCCCGAGGCTCGCGAGGAATGCGCCGAACGGAGCGGCGCCCACGGCGAGCACGAGCGTCGCGAGGAGACCCAGGAAGATGAGGAGCGCCCGTTCGGGCGGCGGCGGCGCGAGCGAGACGTGGTTCTGGTACGTCGTGCTCATGAGAATCGTCTTCAGCCCGCCGCGAAAGCCCTCGGGACGCAGGTAGGCGCGCACAGGGACCACCCACGCGAGGAACAGGAGAACGACCGAGGCCTGCCTCACGACGTCGAGCAGGAGCCCCTTGCGGGACCCTTCGACGAACCGCCAGACGCAGAGCACGGCGGAAGCCGCGACGTAGCCCAGGAACAGCGAGAAGACGTGCGGCTTGGCGAAATAGCAGACCCCCACCGCGAGCGCCGCCAGCACGACGCTGCCTTTCCCCGCCAGCACGCGGAAGAGCATCCAGAACGCGAGGACGAACGTCGGGAAGTACGCGTTCTCGGCCATGATCGTGGCCGAGTAGGACGCTCCGGGCAGGAGCGCCGCGAGCGCCGCGACGACGAGCGCCGGCCGCTCCGCGACGAACTCGCGGGCGAGGCCGTACGCGACGAAGACGATGCTCGAGACGAGCAATGCGTTCAGCACGCGCGCGAGGTCGTACGCGAGGAAGAGGTCGTTCACGGAGAGCACGCCCGACACGAGGATCGGGTAGAGAGCCGAGGGGAAGTCCCAGGCGTGCCCCATGAACCTCAGAGACCCGTCGGTGTGGAACGAGCGGGCCATGTGCCAGTAGGTCAGCTCGTCGCCGTAGATGCGGGGCTGACGGATGAGGAGGCCGGAGATGGCCCTGAGCAGCGTGGATCCCGCGAAGAGCGCGAGGAGGACCTTCCAGGGCTCTTTCATTCAGCCCTTCCTCGAGAGACCGAGGA
>JAEUQS010000886.1 GCA_016789625.1 Acidobacteriota bacterium
GCCCGCGCGCGCGGCCGCCCGCGGCCGCGCACTTCACGCTGCCCGACCCGATGACCAGCGCGACGGACGGCGTGGTCACGCGAAGCTTTGAACGGCGGCGTCGCGGGTGGGAAACGTCTTGAGGATTCCCGTGAAACCCGAGAGCTCGAGCACCTTGCCCACGTCGGGCGAGGCCCCGGCGAGGCGGAAGTCTCCGCCCTTGGCCCGGCAGTCCTTCATCACTGAGAGCAGGGTTCTAAGACCGCTCGACGAGATGTAGTCGAGGCCCGAGAGATCTGCGACGAGCTTCGCGTGCCCCGCGAGCACCTGCTGGGTGAGGGCCTGGAGGGCTTCGTTCGCGGTGAGCCGGTCGAGGCTGCCCCGGAAGGCGGCAACCGCGACGTCGCCTTCCTGCTGGACTTCGATCTCCATGGTGATCAGACCTCCTCCGTGAGCTTCTTGGTGAGCCTGAGAACGTTGATCCCCGGCGGGCGCGTTTCGTAGGAAAGGCCGTCGACCATCTGCCGCAGGAGGTACCAGCCGAGCCCCCCCGGCACGCGCACGTCGGCCGGCGCGGATGGGTCGACCTCGGGGGCGGCCTCGGGCGGAAACGGCGGGGCCTGATCCTCCACTTCGGCCAGGAGCGCGTTCGGCTCGCGGGCGATGCGGATGGTGACGGGTCCCGGCTCGCGCCCCGCGTAACCGTGCGTAACGACGTTCGTGACGGCCTCCTCCACCGCGAGGCGCATCGCGAACGTGGCCGAGGAGTCCGCGCCGAGCTCCGCCAGGGCGCCCTCGGCAAAGCCCAGCAGATCCTCGAGGGCCTCCTCGGTTCCCGGCCGTGTCATCTCCAGAGCTCCCTGCATCGGGGCGCGATTGTGCACGGAAACGCACCGGCCAAAAAGGAAAAGGCCCCTCCGAAGAGGGGCCCAACCGACGCGTTAGCGAAATCCCCGGTGGGGGGTGTGGGGGGATCGAGAAACCCCCACGATCACATACGTTCGAGGATCGTCGTGATGCCCTGGCCGAGGCCGATGCACATGGTGGACGCGCCGGTGGACTTGTTCTTCTCGCGCATGAGGTGGAGAAGCGTTCCCGTGATGCGCGCGCCCGAGCAGCCGAGCGGATGGCCGAGCGCGATCGCGCCGCCGTTGAGGTTGACCTTGTCGTCCAGGACCTCCATGAGGCCGAGGTCCTTGATGACCGGCAACGACTGCGCCGCGAAGGCCTCGTTGAGCTCGAAGAGGTCGATGTCCTCGACCTTCATCCCCGCGCGCTTCAGAGCCTTCTGCGTGGCCGGCACCGGACCGTAGCCCATGATCGAAGGGTCACAGCCCGCCGACGCCATCGACCGCACGCGCGCCATGGGCGTGAGGCCGAGGCTCTTCGCTTTCTCCTCGCTCATCACGAGGAGCGCGGCCGCGCCGTCCGAGAGCGCCGAGGAGTTGCCCGCGGTGACGGTGCCGTTCTTCGGGTCGAACACGGGCGGGAGCTTCGAGAGCCCCTCGACGTTCGTGTCGGGCCGCACCACCTCGTCGCTCGTGAACGTCGCCGGCGCGCCGTTCGCGTCGTGCCCCTGCACGGGGATGATCTCCTTCGCGAACCGGCCTTCCACGGCCGCCGCGTGCGCGCGCTGGTGCGAGCGGGCGGCGAACTGGTCCTGCAGCTCCCGGCCGATGCCGTGCATGCGGGCCAGGTACTCGGCCGTGATGCCCATGGCCATGGCGCCCTTCGCCGTGGACTTGCCCATGAGCGGGTTGGGGTCCACGCCGTGCGTCATGGGCACGTGCCCCATGTGCTCGACGCCGCCCACCATGTAGAGGTCTCCGTTGCCGCTCTGGATCGCCATCGTCGCGGTGTGGAGCGCCTGCATGGAAGAGCCACAGAGGCGGTTGATGGTCTGAGCGGGGACTTCCTTGGGGATGCGCGACAGGAGCTGCGCGAAGCGGGCGATGTTGTAGCTCTGCTCGAGCGTCTGCTGCACGCAGCCCCAGATCACGTCGTCGAACTCGGCGGGATCGACCTGGGGGTTCCGATCGAGGAGGGCCTCGATCACCGCGGCCGAGAGGACGTCGGCGCGCGTCGCGCGAAACATGCCGCCCTTGGAGCGGCCCATCGGGGTTCTTACGGCGTCGACGATGACGGCGTTCTGCATGGTCAATGTCCTCAGTGGAAATTCTTGTTCGCGGCGGCGAGGTCGCGAAGCTGCTGGGTGGGTGCGTAGAGAGGTCCGAGGGCTGCGTATTTCTCACAGAGGGCGAGGAGCCTGGCGGCGCCCACGGAGTCGGCGTAGCGGAAGATGCCGCCGCGGAACGGCGGGAAGCCCAGGCCGTAGAGGAGCGCGATGTCGACCTCGGCGGGCGTGGCGACGATTGCGTCTTCGAGGCAGCGCGAGCTCTCGAGCAGCATCGGCAGCACCATGCGCTCGGCGATCTCCTCGTCGGTGAGGGCCGAAGGCCGGGGGCCTTCGGCGCCATAGACGAGAGCCACGGCCTCGGCATCGGGGCCCGACTTCTTCGGGACACCCTTCTTGTCGGCCTTGTAGGCCCAGAGGCCCTTGCCGTTCTTCTGTCCGTAGCGGCCCGCTTCGTACATGAGCTCGATGGCCGTCTTCCCCTCGTGCGCCATGCGGTCGGGGAAGCCCTGAGCCATCACGGCGTCGGCGTGCGCGCAGGTGTCGATGCCCACGACGTCGAGGAGGAGGCCCGGGCCCATCGGCCAGCCCCACTTCTCCATGACCTTGTCGATGCGGACGAAGTCGACGCCTTCCTTCACGAGCATGTTGAAGGCCGCGAAGTACGGGAAGAGCACGCGGTTCACGAGGAAGCCGGGACAGTCGTTCACCACGATGGGCGTCTTCCCCATCGTCTGTGCGTACGCCACGGCGGTCGAGATCGCGGCGTCACCGCTCTTCTTCCCGCGGATGACCTCCACGAGCGGCATCTTCGGCACGGGGTTGAAGAAGTGCATGCCGCAGAACTGCTCGGGGCGCGCGAGGCCCTCGGCGAGCCGCGTGATGGAGATCGTCGAGGTGTTGCTCGCGAGAATCGCCGTCTCGGGCAGGAGCTTCTCCACGTCGGCGAGGACCTTCGTCTTCACGCCCTCGTTCTCCACGACGGCCTCGACCACGAAGTCCACCGCGCCGAAGTCGCCGTACGAGAGGGTCGGGTGGATGCGGGCCAGGGTCGCGGCCATCTTGCCGGGCGTTGACTTGCCGCGCTCGACCTGCTTCTCGAGGAGCTTCGTGGCCTCGTTCATGCCGAGGTCGAGCGCCTTGGGCGCGATGTCCTTCATGAAGATGGGGACGCCCTTGGACGCGCTCTGGTACGCGATGCCGCCGCCCATGATCCCGGCGCCGAGCACGGCGGCGTTCTTCACGTCGCGAGCGCCCTTCGACGCCTTCTTCGCGGCCTTCTTCACGGCCTGGTCTCCGAGGAACACGGCCACGAGGCTCTTCGCCGTCGGCGTCCTGGCGATCTTGGCGAACGCGGCGGCCTCGATCGCGAGCGCGGCGTCCCGGCCCTTGCCGGCGCCTTTCTGCATCGCGGTGATGGCGGCGACGGGCGCCGGATAGTTCGGGCCGGCCTTGCCGCCCACGAACGCCTTGGAGCCTTCGAACACCATGCCGGCCTCGATGGCGTCGAGGCGGAGCGGCGCGCGCTTCTCGTCCTGCCGCTTCTTCCAGGGCAGGCTGCCCGCGGCCGCGTCCTTCAGGGTCTTGAGGGCCGCGTCACGAAGGACCTGTGGCTCACAGACGCCGTCAACCGCGCCCACCTTGAGCGCGTCGGCCGCGCCGTACTGCTCGCCCGAGGCGATCCATTCGATGGCCGTGTCGGCGCCCGCGACGCGCGCGAGGCGCACCGTGCCGCCCCAGCCGGGGAAGATGCCGAGCTTCGTCTCGGGAAGGCCGACCTTGGCCGTCGTGGACATGAGGCGGTACGCGCCCGTGAGCGCGAGCTCGAAGCCGCCGCCCAGGGCGAAGCCGTTGATCGCGACCACGACGGGGCAGGGAAGATCCTCCAGCTTCGAAAACGTGGCGTGGACCTTCATCGTCCAGGCGACGAGCTCCTCCTCGGGCTTGTCGAAGTATCCGAGGAACTCGGTGATGTCGGCGCCGACGACGAACACGTCCTTGGCGCTCGTCACGAGCACGCCTTTCAGCCCCTCGGCAGCCGCGAGGCCGTCGACGGCCTCGGCCAGCTCGGCCAGGACGTGCCCGCTCAGCTTGTTGACGGAATCGTTCTTGAGGTCGAGGACGAGCTCGGCGAAGCCGTCCTCGAGAGGTCTCACGGCGATCGCCTGACCTTCGTACTTCATGGCGGGGATTGCTCCTTGTGGTGCTTTTTGGGCCGGTGGGAGGAATGAATGAGCCCTCGCTCAGGCCCCTGGATCATAGCGTGCCCTCACCCCGGAAGCTTCGCCACGAGGACGTCGACGGGCTCGACGAGGGGCTTGCGCGCCAGGAGGTCCGGACCCTGGGCCCGGAGCTCGTCGGCGATGACTCCGGCGATGTGCGCCGCGCGCCCTTCGTCGGAGGGGAACGCGTCGAAGATGCCGAACGTCGAGGGCCCGATCTTCAGCGCGAACCACACGGTGGTGAGGGCCTCCTCGTTGGCGAGGGGAAGCGCCCCCTCGAGGAAGGCCTGGAGGGCGGCCTCCTGGCCCGGTCTGGCCTCGAGACGTACGAGGAGTCCGACGTTGACGTTCTGATCCATGGGTTCCCACCTTTCGGCCCACGAGGGGCCGGCGTGGGGCGATGCTGGCTCCGCGAGGATCCGGAAGCGAGTGGCAGGAACGACAACATTGATACCATTCCTGCCATGCGCATCCACCTCGTCGCCCTCGACGGCCTCTTCGACACCGGCCTCGCGACGCTCCTCGACGTCTTCACGGCGGTGAACGACCTCGCCGAGGCCACGGGCAAGCGGTCGGCCCGCTTCGAGGTGACGGTGGTGGGTATGAGGAAAGTCGTGAAGACCGGTCAGGGGCTGACGGTTCCCGTCGTGCCCGCCGGGCGGCTCTCCCGCCCCGACGTCGCGGTCGTGGTGGCGCTCGGGGCGAAGCGGCCGGAGGACGTCCGCGCGGCTCTCTCGCGCCCGGACGTGCAGGACGCCGGGGACGCGATCGCCGCCTGGTCGAAGGGGGGCACGCTCCTCGGGGCCGCCTGCACGGGCACGTTCGTCCTCGCGGCGACGGGGCTCCTCGACGGCGAGCGCGCGACGACCACGTGGTGGCTCGCGCCGCTCTTCCGCGAGCTCCATCCGCGCGTGACGCTCGAGGAATCGCGGATGGTCGCCTTTTCCTCCCGCTTCGTCACGGCGGGCGCCGCCCTCGCGCACCTCGACCTCGCGCTCTGGCTCGTGCGGCGCGTCAGCCCGTCCCTCGCGGCGCTCGCCGCCCGCTACCTGCTGATGGACGATCGCGCGTCGCAGGCGGCGTACGCGATTCCCGGCCAGACGGCCCACGAGGACGAGCTCGTCGCGCGGTTCGAGCGCTGGGCCCGGAAGCGGCTCGCGCTGGGGTTCTCGCTCGAGGAGGCCGCGAGCGCGGCCGGTACGAGCCCGCGCACGCTCGCGCGGCGGCTCGACGCCGTGCTCGGCAAGTCGCCGCTGTCGTACTTCCAGGATCTGCGCGTGGAGCGGGCCGTCCACCTTCTCCGCTCCAAGGACACCAGCCTCGAGAGGATCGCCGGAGAGGTGGGCTACGCCGATGCCGCGACGTTGCGGGCGCTCCTTCGCCGCAAGCTCGGCCGGGGTGTGCGGGAGCTGCGGGCGTCGACGGGCTAGGCGGCCGGTTCCTTCGGTTCCTTCGGTTCTTTCGGGCCCGCGTGGGCCTTCACGAACGTGCGGATCTCGCGCTCCAGCTCCGCGAAGCTCTGCGCGCTCTTCTCGAGGACGCGGTCCACGGAGCCGTTGAGGCGCTCCCGCTCCTCTTCCGAGAGGCTGAGCGACGTGAGGACGACGATGGGAACGTTCCTCGACGCCTCGTCCTTCTTGAGCATCTCGACGAGCTCGAAGCCGTCCATCTCGGGCATGAGGAGGTCGAGGAGGATGACGTCGGGCACGGCTTCCTTCACGCGGGCGAGCGCGCCCTTTCCGTTCTCGGCCTCGGCCACCTGCCAGCCCTCGCGGTCCAGCATCGAACGCATCATCGAGCGGATCGCCTCGTCGTCGTCCACCACGAGGACGCGCCCCGGACGGCTCTCGACGCCGTACTTGCGGAGCGCGTTCGCGAGCCGCTCGCGCTCCACGGGCTTGAGCACGAAGTCGGCGGCGCCGAGCGCGTAGCCGAGCTTCCGGTCGTCCACGATCGTCAGCATGATCACCGGGATCTTCGAGAGCACCGGGTGCTGCTTGAGGTTCGCGAGCACCGTCCAGCCGTCCATCCCCGGCATCATCACGTCGAGCGTGATCACGTCGGGCATGAAGAAGCGGGCCTTGTCGAGCGCCTCGGGCCCGCTCGACGCCGTCTCCACGCGGAAGCCCTCGCGCCCCACGATGGTCGAGGTCAGCTC
>JAEUQS010000887.1 GCA_016789625.1 Acidobacteriota bacterium
TCTGGACCTCGCGCGCCTCGTAGACCCGCTGGATCGTCGTCTCGGGCGTGTCCGGGGCGGGGATCGGGGGGAGCGCCGTCTGCGCGCCGAGGGTTGCGGGCAGCAACACGAAGGCCGCGAGAAGGACGGCGAGGCCCGAGCGGCTGAGCCGCTCGGTGAGCCGCCCGAAGCCGATGGCGATGTCCCACCCCTCGAGCGACGTGCGCCGGTTGAGGTAGAGGGCGAAGCCGCCCGACACGTAGAACGGCTCGATCAGCGCGTGCGCGAGATACGTCGTGGCGAGGAAGCCGAAGAGGTCGGCGTTGGAGAGGTCGAGGCCTCCCAGCAGCGCGGCGGCCTCCTCCTCACCCGAGGAGACGGGCTGCCGTTCGGGAAACAGGAACTCGAGGGCCGTCGCCGCACCCAGCACGAGGACCATCTCGAGCAGGCTCGAGCCCGCGGTGAGGAGCGTCGCGGTGCCGCGGTCCTCGCGCTGGAGGAGCGACGAGCGCTGCCAGCGCTGCGACCCGCGCAGGCCCTCGAGCTCCCACACCGGCAGCAGGAACGAGCGCACGGGACTCAGCCGGAAGAGGACGAGAGCCGACACGAGGTGCCCCGTGAGGAGCCGCGGCAGCGCCTTCAGGACCTCGCGGAACGAGGGCGGCGCGCCGAAGAGCGCCCTCGAGAGGACGAAGAGGGGCACGCGGTCGAAGATCGGGCGCAGCCACCAGAGCACCACGAACGCCCAGCCCGGGTGCGCGTGGAGGGGGAGGATCACGAGGAGCCAGCCCGCCGTGAGCACCGCGAGCCAGGGCGGGAAGACGTGCCGCGCGAAACGCCGCACGAGGCCGAAGCCGTGGTCCACGGCCTCCCACGGCGTGCGGGGCCGAACCTCGGCGGCGATGAGGCTAAGCTGCATTCCTGGTTCCTTCGCGTCCCGAGAGGCTCAGGTGGAGGAACACGAGGATCCACAGGGCCGTCCCCACCGCGAACTTCGCGCTCGGCGGGAAGACCGAAGAGGACGACCAGAACGCCTCCAGGAACGCGGCGATCACGAGGTAGACGGCCGATCCGCCCACGATCGGGAGAGCCTCCCGGCCCTCCTCGCGGAGCGCCGTGGCACGGGTGCGGTTTCCCGGTCCGAGAATCGAGAAGCCCAGCCTGAGCCCGGCCGCGCCCGAGAGCGCGATCGCCGTCAGCTCGAAGGAGCCGTGCCCGATGACGAACGAATAGAAGCTCGTCTCGTAGCCCAGGTGGCCGATCTCTCCCGCGAACGCGCCCATGAAGAAGCCGTTGTAGACGAGGAAGAAGATCGCCCCGATGCCGAAGAAGAGCCCGCTCGCGAACGTGCGGAACGCGATGCCTACGTTGTTGTAGATGTAGAACCCGAACATCGCGAGATCCGTCGAGCCGGGGCGGGCCTCGCGGCCCGAGGGTCCGTACATCTCGCCGATCTGCGCGGCGACCTGGGGCGGCACCACGGTCGTCACGAGGTCGTGCGACGCGGTGCACGCGATGAGCATGCCCACCGCCGGCACCACGAAGAGGAGCGTCGCCACGAGCACGAGCAGGCGCTCCTCGCGCACCCTCCGCGGAAACGTCACGAGGAAGAAGCGGGCGAGGTCCCGCGGGTGCAGCGCGCGACTCTGGTAGAGCACCTCGTGGGCTTCGAGCGCGAGGCCGTTCAGGCGGTCCTCGAGGTCCGCCCCGTAGTGGCGGTTCCGCACGAGGGCGAGCTGATGGCACACGCGGCGGTACAGCTCGGGCAGCTCGGACTCGTCGTAGGGCGTGAGGCGCGCCGGGAAGAGCGTTCCCGTGGGGGCCTGCTTCTCGTCCTTCCGGCGCGTCGCGGGCGCCTTCAGGATCCGCTCGAGGCGGTCCCAGTCGCCCGAGTAGCGGGCCTCGAAGATCTCGCGGCTCATCGCCTCTCCTCCGGCGCTCTGAGGCGGCGTCCGACCAGCCAGCTCGCGAGCCCGAGGAGGCGGTTCACGCCTTCCTGTCCGCCGGCCCCGGTGAGGCCGCGCGCCATGCCCGCGAGCTCGCGCGCCCTCTCGGGAGGCCAGGTCTCGACGCGTTCGGCGAAGCCCACGATGACCCGCTGCTCGTGAGCCCGCAGGGGAACCGGCGGGGGAACGGGAGGGACGTCGGGAACCCGCAGCCCGAGCTGGTCTCTCGAACGCGGGCTGCCCGTATGGACGACCACCGTGCCGGCCACCAGGTCGCCGAGGCGCTGGAAGTCCTTCGTGAGGAGGATCGAGAGCACGCCGGCGGCGTAGCCCACGGGCATGAAGTCCGCGACGCGCAGGAGGTTCCGGAGCGCCGACGCGGTGAGGTTCACCGGTGTGCCGTCGCCGTTCACGACCTTCAGCTTCAGCGCGCTCTTCCCGGGGGTCACGCCGTTGCGGAAGACCTCGAAGATCACCGGGTAGCCCCACTCGCCGAGGAACAGGGTCACGAGGAACGGACCCTCTCCGAGGTCGCCGAGGAGCGAGAGCGCGATGGCCGCGAGGGAGTAGGCGAAGCCGCGGATCGCTCCGTCGACGAGCGCCGCGTAGAGCCGCGGAAGAGGGCCCGCGACGCGGAGCGTGAGCGTGACGCCCTCGGGCGTCTCGACACGTCTCACCGCGTCGAACGGCAGTGCCTCGTTCTCGGTGGGGGGGGCTTTCGCGCGCGACATGGCGTCCGGGAGGATTGTGCTGCAACCCGAAAGGGAGAGACAGCGGCGCTTCGACTAAACTTCGGGGAGACAGAACCGTTCGAGCGAAAGAAGGTGTCCGAGACCATGAAGTACTTCGTGTCCCGCGATGGTCGAGAGTACGGTCCCTACACAATCGAAGAGCTGCGCGACTACATCGCGCAGGGCCGCGTCGGCCTCACGGAACCGGCCCGCGAGGCGCGGGACGGCGGACGTTCCTTCGCCTCGGTCTCGGAGGTCCTGGCGGCTGCGGAAAACGCGCCCGCGCCGGTCGCGCCCCCCGCCGCTCCGGCCCCCCTCGCTCCCGCGGCCGGTGCCTCGCCGTATGCGGCCCCCGCCACCTGGCAGTCCCTCGACGGCGCCGCCGCCGCGGGAAGGGTCAGCCCGTCGATCCCGATGCCGCCCGACCAGAGCTGGGGAATGCTGCTCCTCCTCGGCCTCGTGACCTGCGGCATCTACATGATCATCCGCATGTTCCAGCAGGCCGCGTATGCCAAGAGGATCGACCCCGCGAACCAGACCACGCTCTTCTACCAGATCTACATCGGCCTCTACATCGTGAGCCTCGGGCTCACGTTCGCCTCGGCCTCCGAAGGAGGATCGCCCTTCGGAACGCTCCTCTCCCTGGCGGCCGCCGTGTGTGTCGTCGTGGGGCATTTCAAGCTGCGCGCCACCCTCCAGGTGGCGTTCAACCGCCCTCTCAGCGCCGTCATGACGTTCTTCTTCAACGTGCTGTATTTCCAGTACCACATGCACGAGGTCGCCAAGGCCATGAAGGAAGGCCGGAGCATCTGAAATGATGCGTCTCCCGCAGCTCGCCGCCGCCTCGTTTCTCCTTCTCGCCGCCTTCGGCTGCCCGAAGAAAGACGACGCCGCTCCGCCCCTGGCGCCGCGGCCCACGCCCACTCCGGCGGTGAGCGAAGGGAGCCTTTCGTTCGACCTCTCGGGCCTCGCGGCGAAGTCCACGCTCGAGGTGCTCCCCGCCGATCGCGTCGCGGGCCTGCCCGTGAGGCTCCGGGTGCGATTCGACGAGGAGGTGCCCCAGACGCCGGTCGTGCCCCGCGAGCGGCAGATTCTCGTGATGCCGGCCGCGGAGTACCGGGACGCCACGATCGTCGAGGCGCGGCTCAACCGCGGAAAGTCCATCGACATCCTCAAGGTGCTCGTCGCCGAGAAGCCCAAGGAGCTCGAGCGGGATGTGCCGCTCTTTCCCGCGCCTCCCGGCGTGCAGGCGATTCGCGCGAAGCTCGCGTATCTGGATTTCAAGAACGGCTCGGGCGTGAGGTTCGTGACCCGTCTCGTCGTGGACGAGACGCCCCAGCCGAACGACAACCTGTTCCTCACGTTCCAGGGGATCACGACGGACGGCCTCCGCATCGTGGCGGTCTACTGGCCCGTCACGGTGAAGGGGATTCCCGAGACCGACGACGTGGACGTGGTGCTCAAGGCGATCCAGAGCGCCAAGGGCGACGCGCTCTCGCCGGATCTCGCGAAGTTCGACGCGTTCATCGCGTCGATGGAAGTCAAGCTGCCGGGAGCGAACCCCTGATCCCGGGGGTTTCTCGATCCCCCCGGGCCCCCCACCGGAGAATCACCGCTCCGGCGCGCTGAAGGCCAGGCGAAAGCGCGCGCTTTCGCCTGGACGGCTCTCGAGCGTCAGCGTGCCCTCCATCGCGTCGGTGAGGCGCTTGGCGATCGAGAGGCCGAGCCCCGTCGACACCTCGCCACCGGTGGGCCGTGCCGAGAGCCGCGCGAACTTCTCGAAGAGGCGGGTCGAGTCCTCTTCGGTGAAGCCCGGGCCCTCGTCGAGGATCTGGACCGCCCTGCCTTCGACGGTCACGGTCACCTTCGTGCCGTGAGGCGTGTACTTGATGGCGTTCGAGATGAGGTTGTCGAGAACCTGCATGAGCGCGCGGGGGTCGGCCACCACGATCGCGCTCGCGGGGAGCACGGCCTCGATGCGCACGTCCTTGAGAGACGCCGCCGGTTCGTGCGCGTCGAGCACGTTGCGCACGACCGTCACGAGGTCCACTTCTTCCTTCGCGATCGGGATCTTCCCCGTCTCGAGCGCGTTCACGTCGAGGAGGTTCGCGAGGAGGTCGCGCATCCTCTCGGCCGCGACGACCACGCGGCCCGCGAGCTGCCGCGCCGTCTCGGGCGCAAGGCTCTGCTGGTCGCGCAGCACCTCGGCGTTCGCCCGCACGATCGCGAGGGGGTTCCGGAGGTCGTGCGCGGCGATGCCGAGGAACGTGTCCTTCTCCTCGGCGGCGAAGCGCAGCGCGGAGTTGGCGTTCGCGAGCTGCATCGTGGTTTCGCGGAGCAGGCTCCGGCCCACGAAGTCGCGGCGCTCGTACACCTCCCGCACGTAGCCGCTCACCGCGAGAAAGAGCCAGAGCGTGAGGAGCTGGAACGTCGTGATCGCGGCGACGTTGTCGGGCAGCGGATCGGAGAGCGAGAAGGCCGTGCGCGAGAGCGCCGCGAGCGGATACGTCGCCACCATGGCGACCCCCCACGCGAACGACCATCGGAAGGGCATGGGCACGCCGAACGCGAGGAAGGCCAGCGGAAAGGCCACGCCCACGAAGTAGAGAACGGTGCCGGGCTCCTCGGGCCGGCCCACGGCGCACATGGCCGAGAGCCCGAGCGCGGCGAGGAACGCGAGCACCGCGCCCGCCTGCACCCTCAGCGGGGTGAGCCGCACCCTGAGGAGCACCCAGGCCGCGAGGAGCGAAGGCAGGCAGACGCCCAACCCGCGCACCAGGAGGATCTTGCGGTAGCTCTCCGGAAAAGCCACGAGATCGAGGAAGCCGAGGCCGAACGACGCCACGATCGCGGCCAGGAGCGAGAGCCTCATGGGCCGCAGCGAGCGCTGGATCTGCGCGTGGCGAAACGCGGTCTCGAGCTCGGGCGACGAGAACTTCAGATTCCAGGCGGCGCGCAGCTCTTCCTGGGAGATGGAGGTCTCGGGCTGGACCGGGGGCATGACCGAGTTTGCAGCCGGAAGGCCCGCGTTGGCGAGACTTCCTTCAAAGGCGGGAGAAGGCGTTCACGAGGGCCTCGACGGGGAGCGTTTCGAGGCACACGTTTTTTCGGCAGGTCTTCCAGAGGTCCTGCCCGAAGCAGAACTGGCACGGGGCCTTGCCGAGCACGATCTCGAGGCGGCCGCGGGAGAGGGGGGCCCAGTCCACGGGGTTCGTGGGGCCGAAGACATCGAGCACCGGCGTGCCGAGCGCGGCCGCGAGATGCGCGGGCCCCGAGTCCACGGTGGCGACGGCGGATGCCCGGGCCAGGAGCGCGACGAGCTCCTCGAGGGAGAGCGCACCCGCGAGCGAGGTCACGCGAGGACGGAGGGACGCGGGGACCCGGCTCGTGATCGCGCTGGCCTCGCGGCGCTCCGGGGCGCTGCCCGTGACGAGCACGTGGTCCGCGCGATTCTCCGAGAGGAGCCGTGTGGCGAAGGCCGCCCAGGTCTCGGCGGGAAGGCCCTTGAGGTTCGGGCGCCTCCGGAGCCAGCGGTTCGATTCCGACGCCCCGGGATGCACCACGACGACGCGCTTCCCGAGCCCGTCGACGCGCGCGGCGATCGACGCTCTCGCGGCCTCGGTGGGCACGAGCCGGGGCGCGAGCTCGAAGCCGTCGAGGTTCCGTGAGAGCGCCCGCAGCGCATGCGCGCTCGACTCGCGGCCGGGGAGGAGCGGCACCGTCACGACGCGCGCGGCGCCGCGAAAGCTCTCGACCCATTCCCGGATGACGGGCTTCTCGTGGCTCAGCACCAGCACCTCGTCGTGCCGGCCCGCGAGCGCCTCCCCGAGGCGCCGCCGCTCGGGGCCGAAGAGCAGGAGCCTCACGCCCCGGCGCACGTTGGGCTTGCGGAGCGTGTACACGGCCGTCACCGCAGAGCCCTCGGAAAAAAGAGCGCGTCCCCAGGGCCGCGACAGGAGCTCGACCGGGCCGTCCTCTGCGAGGTGACGGAGAAAGGGCTCGAGCATCACGAGATCGCCGATCTGGCCGAAATGGACGAAGAGGCGTCTCACGATCTGCGAAAGCTAACAGGCATGCCACGATTCGGCTCATGAAGCCCGGCCGCGCGCGGATCCTCGCCCTCGCGCTGGGGCTCCTTTCCGCGGAGCTCCTCGCCTGGCCGGCGACGCGGTTCCTCGCGGCGCGCGGTGTGCTCTACCGGCCCGCGGTGCCGCCGCGCTACGACCTCTACCTCGCGGCGCGCGATCCGCTTCTCGGCTGGCCCTCGCCCCAGACGTTCGGAAAGGGCGGCGAGCGCGATGCCCGCGGCGCACGTCTCTCGCGCCTCGCGGGACCGGCCGCGATCTCCGTGTACGGCGACTCGTTCGCGTGGGGCAGCGACGTTCCCGCCGGGAGCTGCTGGGTCGAGAAGCTCGGAGAGCTCATCGGCGCCCGCGCGCTCAACTTCGGCGTCGGGGGCTACGGCACCGATCAGGCCGTGCTCCGCCACGAGCGGAACGTGAAAGGGGGGCTCGACGACGCGCCG
>JAEUQS010000854.1 GCA_016789625.1 Acidobacteriota bacterium
TCTCCTGGGTCTCGCGATGGCGGCGGTCAACTACCTCGGCGGCTGGCTGAAGATCTGGACGTCGCACCCGCTGGCGCCGAACCGCTACCTCGTCACCGTGACGCTGAGCGGCGTGAGGAAGACGATGGCGTTGATTCTCGACCAGGCCACCCTCTCGCTTTTCGCGACGTTCGCGTTCCTCGTCTTCCTCGTTCTGGCGCGCCGGCTCGTGAGGCAGGAGTGGGCTGGCATCGCGCTCCTCTGGGCCGCGCTCTGCTCGATGGAGATCCTGTTTGCCGTGCGGAGCTGGCCCGCGGTCGTCGCAACCCTCCTCGGCAGGGGCCTCATGGTCGGCGTCATCTCGCGCGCGGGGCTGCTGACCGGCACTGTAGCGAGCCTCGCCAGCGGCCTGGCGATTCTCCTGCCCCTCACGGCGGACGTCTCGGCGCCCTACGCCGGCGCCGCGCTCACGGGGGTGGGTGTGCTCCTGACGCTCGCCGCCTTCGGGGCCTGGACCTCTCTCGGGACGACGGGGATCGTGGCTCCGGACGACGACGACGGAGGGTTCGGGCTAGCCCGGCAGCGACTCGCGGAGCAGCCGGGCCTCGCTGCGCAGCTCGCGGAGAGCGGCCACGAGGTCTGGTGCGCCCGGCGTTTCGGGAACGCGATGGCTCGGCTCGTCGCCGAGGCCGCCGTCGCGGTAGGCCTTGAGGCGCGCGAGCAGCCGGTCGCGGATCTCGCTGGCCCGCGCGACGCCGCTGAGAGAGCCCACGTGCATCTGGGCGCCCGGGCGATGCGAGGGGCCGGCGCCGCCACCGCCGCCCGCGGTGCTCACCACCACGTCGGCGATGCCGAAGACCCGCTGGATGGGGTTCTGACGCACGTCGATGTCCTGGATGTTGGCGATCGTGAACGTCTGCTCGCGGAACGAGAGGATGCCCTCCTGGATCCGCAGACAGCGGTCGGTGAGCACGTAGAAGCGGCACTCGTAGTCCCACTGGATGACGAGGAACGACACCACGGCCGCGACCAGGGCGAACGTGGCGAGGGCGATCTCCAGAGGGCGCTCGAACGCGAAGGCCTCCCCCGAGCGCGCCGCCATCTCGAGCGCGACGAAGCTGACGCCCACCCCGAGGAACGTGACGAGCTGTCCGAACGCCCAGCCCAGGCGGCGGTACACGAGGTAACCGGTGCCCGCCCGCAGAACCTCCGCGGTGGCCGCCTCGCCGGGCGGAATGTGGGGTGTGAGAGGAATGCGGAGCGCGCCGAGGACGGTCTCTTTGAGGCTACCCACGAGACCGTCCCAACGCCTCTCGGAGCGCCCGCAGCTCCGCGCTGACGGCGCGAACCTCTTCGGCGAGAGCGTCGACCGGGGCGGCGCCGGGGAGAGGCGGTGCGACCTTCGATGCGCCGCGGAGCTTGGTATAGAGGTGGTCGCGCACGGCTTCGAACTCCAGGATGCCTTCCAGCGTCATCTGCGCATCGGACTGCCCGCTGGCCGTCTGGATCTGGATGCGCGCGAGGCCGAAGAAGCGCTCCACGAGGTTGCTCACGAGGTGGATGTCCTGGATGCGCGCGTACGTGAGGTGGATCTCGCGGCGGAAGAGGATTCCCCAGCTCATGGAGATGCCCTCGTCGTCGAAGCGGTAGCGCAACGTGTGGTACCGGAAGTAGAGGACGAGGAGCAGCACCGGAAACGCGGGCCCCGCGAGGAGCGACACGAGCGCGTAGTAGCCGAGCAGCTTGGAGTCCGCGCGCTCGACCTGCTTGATGTTCCACGATGGGTTCGGGGGGAGTCTCACGAGGCCAGCCTACACGCATCGTGGACAATGCCCGGGATGGTCGACCTCACGCCGCTCGCGGCCCGCGCTCCCGAGGGCGGCACCGAAGATCCCGACGAGATCCTGGGCCTCTTCCTCGACTGGGTTTCGGCCACGGGCCTCACGCTCTACCCGGCGCAGGAGGAAGCCCTCCTCGAGATCATGGCGGGGAAGCACGTGATCCTGGGGACGCCCACCGGCTCGGGAAAGTCGCTCGTGGCCCTGGGGATGCACTTCAAGGCGTTCTGCGAGCGGCGCGTTTCGTACTACACGAGCCCCATCAAGGCCCTCGCGAGCGAAAAGTTCTTCGCGCTCTGCGGGCTCTTCGGTCCCGAGAACGTGGGAATGCTGACGGGGGACGCGAGCATCAACTCCGAAGCCGGCGTCCTCTGCTGCACGGCCGAGGTGCTCTCGAACATGGCGCTCCGTCGCGGTGCGGACCTGGCCGCGCCGTACGTGGTGATGGACGAATTCCACTACTACGCCGACAAGGAACGCGGCGTCGCGTGGCAGGTACCGCTGCTCGTTCTGCCCGACACGCAGTTCCTGCTCATGTCGGCCACGCTCGGCGACACGACGGCGATCGCGGAGCGGCTCAAGCGCGACACGAACCGCGAGGTGGCGATCGTCACGTCGGAAGACCGTCCCGTTCCGCTCGACTACGAGTACCGCGAGATGCCGCTCCACGAGACGATCGAGGAGCTCCTCGCGGAGAAGAAGAGCCCCATCTACGTGGTCAGCTTCACGCAGCGCGAATGCGCAGAGCTCGCACAGTCGCTCACGAGCGTGAAGATCGGCAGCAAGGAAGAGCGCGAGGAGATTCGCGCCATCGTGAGCACGCGCCGGCTCACGACGCCGTACGGCAAGGAGTTCAAGCGGTTCCTCTCGTTCGGCGTCGGCGTGCACCACGCGGGGCTGCTGCCGAAGTACCGTCTGCTCGTGGAGCAGCTCGCGCAGAAGGGGCTTCTCCACGTGATCTGTGGAACGGACACCCTGGGTGTGGGCGTCAACATTCCCATCCGCACGGTGCTCTTCACGAAGCTCGCGAAGTTCGACGGCACGAAGGTCGGACTCCTCTCCGTGCGCGACTTCAAGCAGATCGCCGGCCGCGCGGGGCGGCGCGGCTTCGACACGCGCGGCAGCGTGGTGGCGCAGGCGCCCGAGCACATCATCGACAAGCGCCAGGCCGAGAAGAAGGAAAGCGCCTCGGGGAAGAAGAGCGGGCGCACGTTCAAGGGACCGCCGAAGGGCGAGGTCTCGTGGACGATGGAGACGCTCCAGAAGCTCATCACGCGGCCGCCGGAGACGCTGAAGTCGCGCTTCCAGCTCACGCACGGAATGGCGCTGGATCTCCTTCAGAGGGATTCCACTGCGGACTCCGGCGTGCGGAACTTCGCCTCGTTGCGCGACCTGATCGCGCGGTGCCACGAGGACGACGCGACGAAGGCGCGTCTCGTGAAGCACGCGGCGCTCCTCGTGCGGTCTCTTTACCGGGCCGGCATCGTAGGTCTCGGCGGGGGCTCGCCCCGGCGCGTCATCGTCGCGCGGGACCTGCAGCTCGACTTCTCTCTGCATCAGGCGCTGTCGCTGTTCGTGGTCGCGGCGCTCGAACGGCTCGAGGTCGATTCGCCCACGTATGCGCACGACGTGGTGACTGTGGTGGAGGCGATCCTCGAGGACCCGGTGATCATCCTGAGGAAGCAGGCCGACAAGGTGAAGGGCCGGCTCGTGGCGGAGCTGAAGGAGCAGGGCGTGCCCTACGAGGAGCGCATGGAGCGCCTCGAGGAGGTGACGCACCCGAAGCCGCTGGCCGACTTCCTGTACGGCGTCTTCAACGAGTTTCGCGAGGCGCACCCGTGGACGGCCGGGTCCGACGTGAGCCCCAAGTCCATCGGGAGCGAGATGCTGGAGACGTTCGCGGGCTTCTCGGACTACGTGAAGGGGTATGGCCTCGAGCGCAGCGAGGGCGTACTGCTGCGGTATCTGTCCCAGCTTTACAAGACTCTCGATCAGACGGTTCCGGAGGCGGCCAAGACCGAGGGTGTGTGGGACGCGCTCGGGTATTTCCGGTCGCTGGTGGGGGAGACGGACGCGAGCCTTCTCGAGGAGTGGGAGAGCCTACGCCATCCCGAGGAGATCCTCGCGAAGGTGGTGCATCCCGAGGTGCGCAAGGAGTCGGCGTGGCTCACGGAGCTGCTGGCGCGTCCCAAAGTTTTCGCGGCGCGCGTGCGCGCGGAGATGCAGCTCCTCGTGCGGGCGCTCGCGCGGAAGGACTGGGAGGAGGCCGCCGGGAACGTCTACCCCGACGCGGAGGACCTCTGGGATGCCGCGCGGTTCGAGGCGGCGCTCACCCCGTTCTTCGCGGAGCACGCGGAGATCGTCGTGGGCCCCGAGTCCCGGTCGCACCACCTCACGAACCTCAGGTCCACGGAGCCGCGGCGGTGGGAGGTCACGCAGACGCTGCTCGACCCCGAGGGGGACAACGTCTGGGCGATCTTCGCGGACATCGATCTGCGAGACGCGTCCGCGGCGGATGGTCCGATCCTCAGGGTTAGGCGCATAGAGGGGTAGCCGCTCGCGATTCGCCGAACCTTCACCAGGAAGTTGACCCCGAACCCGTGCCACATGCGCTCGTCCTGGAATGAAAGTCCCTTCGCCACCACGGTCGCACGCCGGCTGCTACCCGCTGGAACCGGGTCGAGCGGTTGTGCGGCTCAGGGACTCGCATCCTCATTAGCACCTCTCTTAGTCCTCTTGTACGGTGCCATCGTCGAAACGGACCCGCCCCCCAACGTACTCTCCTGCGTCGCCATGACTATCGAAAAGGCTGCGGCATCAGGTACCTGCGCGGAAAGCTTTTCGACTCACGCGGTACGCTCGTGGAAGATTTCGAGAACCGGTATCACTATCAAGTACGGCTAGTGGCCCA
>JAEUQS010000866.1 GCA_016789625.1 Acidobacteriota bacterium
GTGGACGCGCTCCTCGCCCTCGACGCGACCGTCTGGGCGGAGGACGCGGCGGCGACGCGCGCGGCCCTGGCGGCGGCCCTCCTCGTCGCGACCGGGCCGCGCACCCGGACCCGGCTCCTCACGGTGGCGGGTTCCGTCGCAAAGGACCTGGAGGATGCCGATCCGACGGTCCTCGCGGCGCTCGCAGGAGCAGGCTCTTAGAGGGAATCTCCGTGTCGCTTTGGGGACGCTCCTCACGGCACACCGCTTGCTCACTTCGTCCCAGCCGGGCGGAGGACGGCGATTTCCGTACGAAGTCGCGTCCTTCCGCCCCGGCGCCCGCCGATTCATGACCATTCCGCTCCTCGACCGCCTTCGCAGGGACGCCCGGCGCCGCCGGCTGGAGGCCCTCGTGGCCCGCTTCACCCGCATCTACGGGCCCTGTCCGCAGTGCGGAGAAGGCCTCGGCACGCACGAATTCCTCCAGCTCGCGGCCGCGAACGCAGCGAAGGAGGAGCAGGTGGAGGCGCTCCGGGGCGCCTTCCTGGCGCGGGACTTCGTCGCGACGACGTGGCACCAGGCGTTCGACGCGAAGAGCGACGCGCTCGTCGTCTGCCTGTTCCGCTGTCCGGCGCGAAAGGACGGCAGCGCGGCCCTCGTTCATTCCTACGCCGACGGCCGCCGGGAGGACCGCGCGTTCGAATGGCTCGCGCTCTCGGAGCCGGAGCTCTCGGGGCTCGTGAAGAACCGCGTCTATCGCTGGGACAGCGCGCGGAAGCTCATCGGCGAAGCCTGAGAGCGACGTTCACGGCCTCGGAGCCGTCTGGCTCCTCATCGCTTCGGCCAGCTCGTCGAACGCGGCGCTCCAGGCCTGCCGCACCTCGGGCGTGAAGACGTCGCCGAGCCTCTCCGCGAAGGTGTCGAGAAGGGCGTCCCGGAACGGCCCGTAGTGCTCGGGTCTCACTCCATAGCCCGCGTGGCGCGCGCCCAGGTCGCGCACGCTCGAGGGGAGAGAACCGTCGGGAGCGATCCCGGCCACGGTGAGGGCGAGCGCGGAGACGAACATCGCAGACTGGTTCTCGATGCTGCCCTTGAACATGCCGGCCATCGAAGGATTCGCGGCCAGAAGGCGCTGATAGAAGGCGATTCCCAGGTCCTTCGGCAACGGACGGAGCGCTGCGAACGAATCCTGAACGAGCTCGAGCTGGCGTGGTGTCATTCTCGTGGCCTCGGCACCATCCTACCGCCGTCGAGAGCGTGTGCGTCAGGAGCGTTCGGAGCGTTTCCATGACGACGGTCGATCTCCTTCACCGTGAGCGCGCGGTTCGTCGAGACCCGCACGTTCCATCTCCTGACCGCGAGGCCGTGCTCACCTCCGCGCTCCCGGTGCCCTGGATGCGGGTGGCCGTCCTCCGGGCCTCGCCATCAGCCGCCTGCTCTGCCAGATGACGGGTGGCGACGTCACCGTCACGAGCGTTGCGGGCAAGGGATCGACGTTCACCGTGCGGCTGCCCGCCGTGGTTCCCCCGCGAACCGCTGCCTGAGCCGGTATCGTGGTCCCGGAACGGAGGGCCGAATGGCGGAGATCTACGTGAGCACCGACGTCGAGACCGACGGGCCGATTCCGGGCCCTCACTCGATGCTGAGCTTCGGCTCGGCGGCGTACACCGCGGAGAAGGAGCTCGTCTCGACGTTCACGGTGAACCTCGAGACGCTGCCGGGCGCCGCCCCCCACCCGGAGACCGAGGCTTTCTGGAAAGCGAATCCCGAAGCCTGGGAAGCCTGCCGGACGAGCCCCGAGGACCCGGCCGTCGCGATGCCGCGCTACGTTCGGTGGCTGAAGAGCCTTCCCGGAAAGCCCGTGTTCGTGGGCTACCCCGTGGCGTTCGACTTCCTGTTCGTCTACTGGTATCTCATCCGCTTCGCGGGGGAGAGCCCGTTCAGCCACAGTGCGCTCGACATGAAGACGTACGCCATGGTTCTCCTCGGCAAGCCCTATCGCGAGAGCACGAAAAGGAACATGCCGAAGCGCTGGTTCGACGACCTGCCGCATTCGCACGTCGCGCTCGACGACGCGATCGAGCAGGGCGCCCTGTTCTGCAACATGCTGAAGGAACGCCGGGAAAAGCCCTAAGGCCTGCGCGCCAGGATCGCGTAGCGCCCCTTGTCGCGCCCGGACGTGGGCTCGTTCAGGAACTCCCCGAGCTGCACCTCGAACCCGCACTGTGGGAGGAGCTTCAGAACCTCTTCTGGCGGGAAAGAGTCGTAGAAGAACGTCTCCCCGAGCATCGTGTCCGTGAAGGGCGGGTGCTCCGAGCCGCCGAGGGTGATCGCAAGGCGGCCTCCGGGCTCGAGGAACGAGGCCATGCGCGACAGGAGCTCCGGGTGCTTCGCCCGCTCGAGGTGGAACAGAGCGTCCCAGCAGAGGACCCCGGAGAACCGCAGCGGACTCTCGAAATCCTCGATGCGGCTTTCGATCCACGTCGCGAGGGGAAACCGCGCGCGGGCCTTCCCGAGGAGCCGCGACGACTGATCGACGCCGGTGACGGCGTGACCGCGGGCCAGCACGTATTCGGCGATGGGCCGGCCCGAGCCACAGCCGAGGTCGAGGATTCCGGACGGCACCGGGAGCCCTTCGAGGAGCGCTTCCAGGAAGACCTGCTCACGTCCGTGGAGCGCCGTGCGGGCACTGTCCCAGGAGTCCGCGATGGCGTCGTAGGCCTCGCGGTTCAGGAGCCGCCCCGGGGATCCAGCACCGCGCCGCGCGCTTCGAGGAGCTCGCGAAGAACGGATCGGTGACATCTCCGCTCGTCCTCACAGTAGCAGCCCACGGAGAAGCTCGTCTGATGCGACAGCGCTGCGAGGAGGTCCAGCGTGCGGCTCCTTTCGGGAGCGGCCATCTCGGCCCGGAACTTCTTCACGAACGCGGCCCAGGATCGGTCGTCTTCCGCCTTCAGCCCCAGCTCGACGAGCGCCGCGCTCGGCGACAGCTCGGGCAGCCAGACGTCGTAGTAGTTCCGCGAAGCGAACTCGGCCTTCGGAACGCCCCGGGGAGGCCGTCGCACCGTGCCGAGGCGCAGGCCCTCGCCCTCGGACCGCGGGCTGCCGAGACGCACGATGCGGACGGGCACTACAGATCCTCGAAGGTCGCGAGCACGCGCTCGAGCCGCGCCTCCTCCGGGGACTCCCGGTGGAGGAGCGGCTGGGCCTCCGCGAGCGTTTCAGCAAAGCCGGCGTCTCCGGGCAGCCGTCCTTCCGCGTCGGCCCGGAGAATCTGGAGGATCGGCACGTCTTCGCGTCCGTGGAACCAAAGCGCCCCCTCGAGGAGCGTGGACTTCCAACGCCGGGCCACGCCCCGCACGGCGCAGATCCGGCCCGGAACGAGGTCCCCGATGGCCGCGCCTTCCTGGACCGGGACCCCGTTCCGGATGCGATCCCCCACGTCGTTCACGAGAGCGTGGGCGTCCTCGGGAGGGAGCCCGAACACGACGACCTCGGGATGCCCGAACGTCGAGAGGAAGCCCACGGAGTAGGCCCAGCCCGGGGAATCCTCCTCGGGCGGGACGATGGCGACGTGCCAGCCGTAGGTCGCGACGTCCTCGAGGAGCCTCTCGTCGGCGCGGCTCCGGGGGACCGGTGTTTCGGCCATGTCCGCACGATACCAACCACCGGTCCCGCCCCGCGGGCGATCGGGCCCCGTTCGCTCAGGCCGCCTTCAGCTCCTTCGCGGGATGCCTGCGGAAAAGCTTGACCACGGCGTGGACGACATTCAGCGCCACGACGAGGGGTCCGCGCCGGCCGGTGTAGAGCGTGAGCACGTACGACCACCCGAGGTTGTACATCCGGCGGAAGCTCCGCGCCTTCGACCCGCGCTTCTCCCAGCCCTTGTGGGTGAGGCGGACCTCCGTACCCGAGCCGCTGGGCAGGAACTCGACCATCACGTCCTGAGCGAGCGCCGGGGATTCGCCGGGATGCCACGTGAACGCGATGCGCCGGGGCGGCTCCCAGAGCGTCACGGTGCCCCACACGCACCTCTGGCCGCGGGCGTCCACCTCGTACACGCTGCCGCCCACGTGCGCGTCAAACCCGCACGCGGCGGCGTTTTCCTGGCCGATGGAGTGGCTTTCGAGCGGCCACCAGGCCGACATCTCGCCGGTGAACCTTCGGAACGCGGCCTCGGGTACCCAGGCCACGTTCACCGTCTTCACGAGCGGCGGAATCACGTTCGCCGTCATCGCTCCCCCTTTCGCCGCCCGCGGCGAACGCGGACAGCACGTCTCCCCAGAATCCGTCGAGGTAATCCCTCAGCTCGTTCAGGCCGATGGCCGAGACCCGGTAGTAGCGGCGGGTGCCTTCGCGGCGCTCCTCCACGAGGTGCGCTTCGCGAAGACGCCTCAGGTGCTGCGATACGGCGGGCTGCGAAACCGGCAGCTCCGAGGCCAGCTCCCCCACCGTGCGCGGACGCTGCCTCAGCTTCTCGAACACGGCGCGGCGCGTCGGGTCGGCGAGGGCGGCCAGGGCATCTCCATAAGCCATGCATTACATAAGTATCAACTTACGAATACGGAGTCAAGAGGAGCGGGGATCAGCCGACGCGGACGGTTGCGACGCGGCTCGCGTCCGCCTCGATCGCGACCGAAACGTCCAGGAAGGCCCGGAGGACCTCGACGTTCGTCGTCGTGTGGCGCGAGACCGGCCCCGTCCGGAACTCGCCGCCCGCCCCGATCGCCATCGGCACGAGGAGCTGATCCGCGAGGTGCTCGCCGACCGGAGCTCCGTGCGCGAGCCAGCGGCGCGCCTCGGCCACCGCGCCGTCGGCCACGGCCTCGGAGGAGATGCCCTTCTCGCCGAACGCGGTGAAGACCTCGGTGACGTACTCGGCCGACAGCGTCAGCGTCACGACGTTCCCCGGACCGCGGGAGGCCCGCGCGTCGACGATCTCCGTCTCCGCGGCGTCCCAGCCCAGGGCGGCCCTCACCGTGGCGAGCTCGCGCTCGGCCACGTGGCGCGGCAGGTGTGCCAGCGTCGCGACGGCCCTGCGCGAGAGCACCTCACCCCGTTCGAGGAGCGTGAGCCTCGAGAGCGGACGGCCTCCCACGACGCGAGCGACGAAGCGTCCTCCCCCGCCGGGATAGAAGCCGGGCCGCTCGAGGACGACCGAAACCTCCGCGCCCATGCGCCGGAGGAGCGGCACGAAGGCCTGCTCGAGAAAGTCGAAGGGCGGAGCCCACGGGTTGTGCGTGCCGCCCTCGAGCGTGAGCGTCGTCTCGCCCGAAGCGAGGAGGAGGGCCGGGAGCACCGTCTGGAGCACGAGCGTCGCGCTGCCGGCCGTGCCCACGGCAAACGAGTAGGCGCCGGGAACGACGCGCCCCGGATGGAACCCGAGCGACAGCGAGCCGAGGCTCGCGCCCTCGGCCGCCCCGCCGCTCACGGCCAGGGCGGCCTCGACGGCCGTGAGGTGCTGCCTGAGGAGCCCCGGCTTCTTGCGGCCCGCGCGGATCCTCGCGATGCGGAACGGACGGCCCGTGACGAGGGAAAGGCCGAGGGAGGAGCGGAGGATCTGCCCTCCGCCCTCCCCCTGCGATCCGTCGATCTCGACGAGAGAGGTCATGGCTCGCAGCCCTCAGCCTTTCACGCAGACGACCTGGCGGAGCGTGTGGAGGATCTCCACGAGGTCCTTCTGCGCCTCCATCACCGCGTCGATGGACTTGTAGGCCATGGGGGTCTCGTCGATCACTCCGGCGTCCTTGCGGCACTCGATTCCGAGGGTCGCCTTCTCGTGATCGCCCACGGTGAAGCGCCGCTTGGCCTCCGTGCGCGACATGGACCGGCCCGCGCCGTGGCTGCACGAGTGGAAGCTCTCGGGGTTCCCCTTTCCGCTCACGATGTACGTGCGCGCGCCCATGCTGCCGGGAATGATTCCCAGCTCGCCCGCGCGCGCCCGCACCGCGCCCTTGCGGGTGAGCCACACGTTCTTGCCGTAGTGATGCTCCCTCTCGACGTAGTTGTGATGACAGTTGACGACGGTGAGGTCCGCCGCGAACGCGGGCAGACCGGGGACCTGCCGCACGGCCGCGAGGAGGTTCTCCATCATGAGGTGCCGGTTCGTGCGGGCGTAGTCCTGCGCCCAGCCGACGGCCTCCACGTAGTCGTCGAAGTGCTTCGTGCCCTCCGGCAGGTACGCGAGGTCGAGGTCGGGCAGGTTGATGAAGTGCCGCCGCATCTCCTCCCGCGCGACGTTGATGAAGTACGTGCCGATGCGGTTTCCCACTCCCCGCGAGCCGCTGTGGAGGACGAACCACACCGAGCCGCTCTCGTCGAGGCACACCTCGATGAAGTGGTTGCCCGTGCCGAGCGTGCCGAGGTGCGTCTCGTGGTTGGCCCTCGAGACGGCCGGGTGCTTCTTCGCGATCTCGTCGAACCGCACGGCGAGCGCGGCCCACTCCTTCGCCACGTTCTCGGGCGGGGTCTTCCAGGCTCCCTTGTCGTGCCGGCGTCCGTCCTCGGTGCGGCCGTGCGGCACGGCCTTCTCGATCGCCGCCCGGAGCTCTTTCAGAGAATCCGGCAGGTCGCTCGCGGTGAGGCTCGTGCGTACGGCCATCATCCCGCAGCCGATGTCGACGCCGACGGCGGCCGGGATGATGGCGCCGTTCGTGGGCACCACGCTGCCCACAGTGGCGCCCTTGCCGAGGTGCACGTCGGGCATCGCGGCGACCCACTTGTGGATGAACGGGAGCTGCGCGATGTTCACGAGCTGGCGCCGGGCCTCGGGCTCGAAGGCGACTCCACGCGTCCACGCGCGGATGGGGACTCCCCCGGGAACATCGATGACGTCGTGAAAGCGCTCGGTCATGTTCGGGACTCCTGTTGGATTCTGATTGCGAGGGCCGTGCCACGCCCTCGGCGGAGCCAAGAACCGTCGCACCGATCTCATTGGATAAATTACGATACGGCAAGCTATGAAGCGCACGACGGTCGGACTCGGTCTCCTCGGCCCCAGCCTGGACCGCGGCCTCGACGCGCGGCGGTGGGAAGCCTGGCGGCCGACCGTCTCCCTCTTCCAGCACGAGGATCTCCTGATCCAGCGCTTCGAGCTCCTGCACGACCTCAAGCACAAGCGGCTCGCGGAGACCGTGGCCGGCGACATCGCGGCGGTATCTCCGGAAACGCAAGTGAACCGGCATCTCGTGGAGCTCTCGGATCCGTGGGACTTCGAGGAGGTCTACGGCGTGCTCCACGACTTCGCCCGGGGGTATCCGTTCGAGCCCGATCGCGAGGACTACCTCGTCCACATCACCACGGGCACTCACGTGGCGCAGATCTGCCTGTTCCTACTCACCGAGGCCCGGCACGTGCCGGGCCGGCTGGTCCAGACGTCGCCGCCCAAGGGCAGGAGCGGGCCCGGCGCGTTCCAGATCATCGATCTCGACCTCGAGCGCTACGGGCGCCTCGCCTCGAGGTTCGCGAAGGAACGGCGCGACGACGTGTCGTATCTGAAGGACGGCATCGCCACGCGGAACGCGGCTTTCAACCGTCTCGTCGAGAGGCTCGAGCGCGTGGCCGTGGCCTCGCGCGCGCCGGTGCTCCTTCTCGGCCCCACGGGCGCGGGCAAGTCGCGCCTCGCGCGGCGGCTCTGGGAGCTGAAGAAGGCGAAGCGGCAGGTCCAGGGCCCGTTCGTCGACGTCAACTGCGCGACGCTGCGGGGCGACGGCGCGATGTCGGCGCTCTTCGGGCACGAGCGCGGCGCGTACACGGGCGCCGCCGAGAAACGTCCGGGGCTTCTGCGCGCGGCCGACGGCGGCGTCCTCTTCCTCGACGAGATCGGGGAGCTCGCTCCCGACGAACAGGCCATGCTGCTCCGCGCGCTCGAGGAGAAACGGTTCCGCCCGCTGGGCGGCGACCGCGAGGTCTCGAGCGATTTCCAGCTCGTCGCCGGTACGAACAAGGATCTTTCGACCGAGGTGCGCGCGGGCCGGTTCCGGGACGACCTCCTCGCGCGCATCAACCTCTGGACGTTTCGCCTTCCGCCGCTCCGCGAGCGGCCCGAGGACATCGCTCCGAACCTCGACTTCGAGCTCGAGGAGCACACGCGGCGCACGGGCACGCGCGTGCGGCTCTCGCGCGAGGCGCGCGAGAAGTTCCTCGCGTTCGCGACCTCGCCGGGAACCCTGTGGCTCGGCAACTTCCGAGATCTCAACGCCGCGGTGACCCGGATGGCGACGCTCGCGCCCGGCGGCGTGATCGGCACGGACGACGTCGCCGAGGAGGTCGCGCGGCTCGAGCTCGACTGGCACGCCGGAGAGGCCGGCGCGAAGGGCGAGGAGCTTCCCGACGTTCTCGCCGGCCGCGAGCTGGACCCCTTCGACGCGGTTCAGCTCCGGGAGGTGATCCGCGTCTGCCGCGGCTCCCGCTCTCTCTCCGAGGCCGGGCGGCGGCTCTTCCCGGTCTCGCGCGCCGGAAAGGAAAACCCGAACGACGCCGACCGGCTGCGGAAGTACCTGGCCCGCTTCGACCTGACGTTCGCGGAGGTTCGGCCTACCTTCCGGGCATGACGAAGGGCTCGGCCCACGGGAACTGCTGGGCGAACTCCTGCTCGGCGGCGCGCAGCAGCTCACGCTCGAGCTTCTCGGGTGCCGCGTCGTCGGCGATGAGCGCCTGCACGCAGCGTCGGAGCGCGATCTCGAGGAGCATCTGGTCGGTGCGAGAGAGAGGCTTCTGCATCGCCTCGACGAGCGTGTTCATGGCCGAGGCGAGCGAGCGGCGGCGCGGCCTGCCCGGATCGTTCGCGGGCGCGTTGAGCACGAGCACGAAGGGGTAGCGGAGGTCCTCGGACTGCTCGAACTGCGGCGCCTCGCGAAGCAGCTCCTCGTCTTCCTGCTCGAGGCCGACCCAGTCGCCGTGAGCTCTCGCCTTCTCCGCGTCGAGCGCCTTGCGCTTCTCCCTGATCTCCCGGGCCTCGAGGTCGAAGAGCTGCCCGAGCCGGTAGTGTCCCGAGTCGTTCATCGAGGCGGGCACGTCGGCCTTCTTCTCGCGGAGGCGCTGCTCGTCCATCGCGAGGTGCTCTTCGGCGACACGCAGCTTCTTCATGCGGCGCGCGAGCTCGGTCCAGCGCTCCTGCAGCCGCTTTTTCTTGTCGAGGTGCGCGCGCGTCTTGCGCATGTAGACCTGGAGCGCCACGGTCGCCATCACGAGCTGGTCGAGCGTGAAGCTCTGGTAGAGCTGCTTGGCGGCCTGCTCCACGGCGTGGTAGCTGTCGTCGACGAGCTCGTCGGCCACCCACTTCACGCGCGGCGCGAGCTCGATCTCGACGCGCGGCCGGGAGAGCCCGTCGATGACGATCGGGCGACCCACGATGCGCGCGCCCGAAAGCGTCTTCCCCCAGAAGTCCTCGACGCGTCGCCGGGTTTCCGAAGACTCCGCCCGCGCGGCGTCGCCGCTCCCCTCGGGAGCCTCGGGGCTGACGTCGACTTCTGCCACGCGCGCCGAGTTTCGTGCCCCTTCGGCCCGCTGTAAAGACGCTTCGTGTCATCCTTTTCAGGAATGGTCCAAGTTCGGCGCGCCGGAGACGTTTCCCCGCTGAGCCGCTTCCGTGCGCTCCCGCTGCTGCTCCTCCTGATCCCGGCCGGTTGTGCGCGCCGCGAGGTGCCCGGGCCGAAGCCTCACACCGGGCTGCGGCTCGC
>JAEUQS010000011.1 GCA_016789625.1 Acidobacteriota bacterium
TTCGTCGTGCAGCTCGCCGTCCTGCTTTTCGCCGTGTCCTTCCACGAGTCGGCGCACGGGTGGGTGGCGCTCCGCTTCGGAGACACCACCGCGCACGACCTGGGGCGTATCACCATGAACCCGGCGAAGCACCTGGATCCCATCGGGAGCCTCTTCGTGCCGCTCATGCTCGCCCTCTCGGGCGCGCCGGTCTTCGGCTGGGCAAAACCCGTCCCGGTGAACCTGGGCGGCGTGAAGAACCCCCGCAAGGCGAACTTCTTCGTCTCGGCGGCAGGACCCCTCTCGAACGTGATCCTGACCGTGCTCTTCGCCGGTGCGTTCTACGCTCTCGCCGCCGCCTGGGACGGTGACAAGCGGAGCATCCTGAAGGCTCTTCTGGACGTCGCGCTTTCGGGCGTGATCGTCAACGTCTCGCTCGCGGTCTTCAACATGCTGCCGGTGCCGCCTCTCGACGGCTTCGGGGTCGTCGAAAGCTTCGTGCCCACGCGCTTTCTGCCGCAGGTACTCTGGGTCCGCAGGTTCGGTCCGATCCTCTTCCTCGTGCTGATCTTCACCGGCGCCTTCCGGATCGTGCTCTCGCCGGCCGTGGGTTCGATCCTCCATCTGCTTTTGGGAGTGCCCAAGTGACGCGAAAGATCGTGCTTTCCGGTATCCGCCCCACGGGCCGCATCCACCTCGGAAACTACTGGGGGGCGGTGAAGAACTGGGTGGATCTCCAGGATGCGTACGACTGCCGCTACTTCATCGCGGACCTCCACGCCCTCACGACCTCGTACGCGGAGACCTCCTCGATCCGCAGCGCGACGATGGACGGTGTCGTGGACCTCCTCGCCTCCGGCATCGATCCCGAGAAGTCTGTCCTGTTCCTGCAGTCGCAGGTGCCTCAGCACGCGGAGCTGGCGGTCGTCTTCGGCATGATCACGCCGCTCGGCTGGCTGGAGCGCGTCCCCACGTACAAGGAGCAGATCGAGCAGCTCCGCGAGAAGGATCTCGGCACGTACGGGTTCCTGGGCTATCCCGTGCTCATGACGGCCGACATCACGCTCTACCGCGCGAACTTCGTGCCGGTGGGGAAGGACCAGGAGAGCCACCTCGAGATCAGCCGCGAGATCGTGCGGCGCTTCAACGGCTTCTACGGCGAGGTCTTCCCCGAGCCGCAGGCGCTCTACACGCCGTCGCCCAAGGTGCCCGGCATCGACGCGCGCAAGATGTCCAAGAGCTACGACAACACGATCGCCCTCTCGGCCTCGGCCGACGAGGTGAAGACGGCCGTGATGGCGATGGTGACGGATCCGAAGCGCGCGCGCCGCGCGGACCCCGGAGACCCGGACACCTGCAACCTCTACCCGTTCCACCAGCTCTACTCGCCGGAAGACGAGCAGAAGACCGTCGCCGAGGAGTGCCGCACGGCCGCGCGCGGCTGCGTGGACTGCAAGAAGCACCTCATCCGCAACATGAACACGGCTCTCGAGCCGGTCCGCGAACGCCGCGCGACGCTCGAAGCGAAGCCCGAGCTCGTGCGCGAGGTGCTCGAGGCGGGCAACGAGAAGGCCCGCAAGCTCGCCTCGGAGACCATGGAATCGGTTTCGTCGGCGATGGGCCTCTACGTCTCCGGCGGAAAGCCCTAGCGCGGTGGAAGGCATCCGCATCCCGAACCCGCCGGGCGGGGAGTTCCTCCAGCCCTATCCGGTGCATCTACCGCAGTTCGACGGGCCCCTCGACCTCCTGCTCCATCTCGTTCGCAAGAACGACGTGGACCTCCGGAACATCGAGATCGCCGAGATCTGCCGCCAGTACCACGAGTACCTGATGCTCATGACCGAGCTGGATCTCGAGGTCGCGGCGGAGTTCCTGTACTTCGAGGCCGTGCTCGTCCACATCAAGTCGCAGATGGTGCTGCCCCGGCCCGTGAAGGAAGACGGCACGCCCGTCGAGGATCCGCGCCAGGCTCTCGTGGACCGGCTGCTCCAGTACCGGAAGTTCAAGATGGTCGCCGAGCAGTTCCACGAGATGGAGACGACCCGCCTGCCGCTCTGGGGCCGGCCGACGCAGAAGCCCGAGACCCCGGAGGAGGGCGAGGAGACGGACCTCTCCGAGGTGTCGCTCTTCGATCTCCTCACGTTCTTCAAAGGAGCAATGGACCGGCACCGGGCGCTCCACCCGCCCGCGATGGAGATCGCCCACCAGCAATACTCGATCAAGGCCAAGATGGAGGAGATGCTCGAAAGGGTGCGCGAGTCCCGGAACGGGCCCGCACCGCTCTCGACGATCTTCAAGACGCTCTCGGGCCGGGCCGAGGCCATCGCGACGTTTCTGGCCCTTCTCGAGCTCCTGCG
Organism: Acidobacteriota bacterium; assembly: GCA_016789625.1. Taxonomy (GTDB): domain Bacteria; phylum Acidobacteriota; class Thermoanaerobaculia; order UBA5066; family UBA5066; genus JAEUQS01. The sequence continues at coordinate 2,337 of JAEUQS010000011.1, forward strand.
GCTGGGGCTCGTCAAGGCGCTCCAGTCCGAGGAGTTCGCCG
>JAEUQS010000062.1 GCA_016789625.1 Acidobacteriota bacterium
GGCGCGACCCAGAGGAATGGGCGCGTCGTCTTGGCCGAGGCCTGGCGCTCGGCGCGATCCGCGAGCTTCCCGAGCCGCTTCAGGAGAACCCCGATGGCCTCCTGTGCGCGCTGGCCCGCCTCGCTCGTGAAGCGCTTCTCGAAGATCGCCCAGCGCCTGAGGTTGCGCTCGACGAGGTCCACGTAGTCGCGCGTCGTGTAGACGTGCAGCCGCTGGGCCGCTGCCGAGAACACCGCGAAGAGCTTCGAGTCGCCGCCGCCGTCGTCCATGGTGCGGCCGGGCATCTCGATGCCGCGGTCGAGCATCGCGCTCATGGCGACGACCGTCCCTTCGGGGTCGAGCTCGAGGAGGCGCCCCACGAAGCGCGTGTAGGCCGTCTCGTGCCGGGCCTCGTCGGCGGCGATCGCCTCCAGCATCTTCGCGAGCGGCTCGCAGCCCTCTTTGCGGGCCAGCTTGCCCACGTTGCCGTGTGCGATGCGGGTCGCAGCTTCCTGGAACGAGGTGTACACGAAGCCCTTGGTGAGGCACCGGTTCGTGCTCGGGTCGAATCCGTTCCGGATGAGGTTGTGCACCGTCGTCTCGAAGGCCTTCATGTTGACGCGGCCCGAGAGGTAAAGGAACTTCGAGAGCACGCTCCCGTGCTTCTGCTCGTCGGCCACCCAGTAGCGGGTCCAGCGGCCGAACGAGCACTCCCCGCGGCCCGTGGGGTCCAGGCCGCCCTCGAGGTTCGAGAGCCAGGCGTGGTAGCTCGGCAGGGCTTCCTCGGTGACCACGTTGCCACAGAGAACGGCGACGAGATCGTCGGAGAGCCCGGCGCAGCTGGCCCGGAACGAGGACATCTGGTCGTCCCACGCCTCGCCGGTATCCGGAAGGAAATCCGCCGGCTGCCAGGTCCCCTCGGGGGGCGCGAGGAAGGTGAGGTTCGTCTCGACGGTCTTGCGGAGCTCCTGCAGCACCGCCTCGCGGTTTTCGGGGATCATGTGAACCTCGCTTCCCTCGCACCGCCGCCTGGACGCCGATGTAATCAATGGAACGTTATCACGCAGGGGATTAGTCCCGGGCGAGGAGGGCGCCTACCAGGCCGGAGACGAGGACACGAGCTCGGTCACCTGGTCGCGCGTGAGCGGCCGCGCGAAGAAGTGTCCCTGCCCGGCGTCGCAGCCCATCGTGCGCAGGTGCGCGAGCTGCGCCGGAGTCTCGATGCCCTCGGCGAGGACCTCCATCGAGAGCCCGTGCGCGAGGGAGACGATCGTCTTCACGATCTCGAGGTTCTCTTCCTGCTCCATGCGCCAGACGAACGACTTGTCGATCTTGAGGGAGTCGATCGGGAAGCGCTGGAGGTACGACAGCGAGGAGTAGCCGGTGCCGAAGTCGTCGATGTGGAGCTGCACGTCGAGGGCCCGGAGGTCGCGCAGCATGCCCGCCGCCGACTCGGCGTTCTCCATGAGCACGGTCTCGGTGATCTCGAGCTTGAGCTGCCGGCCCGCGACGCCGCTGTCGTCGAGCGCGGCCCGGATGCGGGCCGTGAGCGCGGGCTCCGTGAACTGCCGCGCCGAGAGGTTCACGCTCATGGCCAGGAGCGGGTGGCCGGCGGGCAGCGCCCCCTGCATCTCGAGGAGCTCGCGGCAGGCCGTGCGGAGGACCCAGTCGCCGATCGGCACGATCAGCCCCGTGTCCTCGGCCACCGGGATGAACTCGTCGGGCGGGACGATGCCTCTCACGGGGTGCTGCCAGCGCACGAGGGCTTCGATCCCGATGATGCGGCCCGTGGCGAGCGACACGATCGGCTGATAGTGGAGCCGCAGCTCCTCACGTTCCAGGGCGCGCCGGAGGTGGGTCTCGAGGTTGAAGCGGTCCACGGCGCGGATGCGCATGGATTCGTGGAAGACCTCGTGCCGCGCCCGGCCACGGGCCTTGGCCCGGTACATCGCCGTATCCGCGTCGCGGAGAACGTCCTCGGGCCGCTCGTACGCCTCGCTCCCCATCGCGACCCCGACGCTCGCCGAGAGGAAGACCTCCTGCCCGTCGATCGAGAAGGACTGCGAGAGCTCTTTCTGGACCCGTTCGGCGACTTTCAGCGCATCCGCGTGGCCGGTGATGTCGTCGAGGAGCATCGCGAATTCGTCGCCGCCGGGCCGCGCGAACGTGTCGCCCGGCCGCACGCAGCGCTCGAGCCTCCGCGCGATCGCGGTGAGGAGGCGGTCCGACACGGCGGGGCCGAGGCTGCCCACGACGTTCCGGAAGCGGTCGAGGTCCAGGAGCAGCACACCGAACTGGTAGCCGGCGCGGCGCTTCTGCCGGTTCAGGGAGCGCTGCAGGCGCTCGAGGAGGAGCGACCGGTTCGGGAGGCCCGTGAGGACGTCGTAGAACGCGTCCCGCATGAGCCGCTCCTCGGCCGACTTGCGCTCGGTGATGTCGGTCATCGCGCCCACGACGCGATAGGCCGCTCCGCGGGTATCCCGCACGGGGAGCCCGCGGCAGAGGAACCAGCGCCACCCGCCGTCCGCGTGCGCCAGCCGGTGCTCCACGTTCACGAGCGGCGAGAGCCCCTCGATGGCCTCGTCGAGCGCGTGCCGCAGAACCTCGACGTCCTCGGGGTGAACGCGGTCCCACCAGCTCGTGGTGGTCTCGGTGGAGGGCGCGGGCGCGCCTCCCAGCATCTCGAGAAGGCGGGGCGAGAACTCCATGAGGTCGGTGGAGAAGGTCCACTCCCAGAGCCCCTCGGAAACCACCTGGGCCACGACGTCGAAGCGCTCCTCGGAGCGCCGGAGCGCCTCCTCCGTGTCCCGCCGCCCGGCGATCTCCTCGCAGATGCTGATGATGGCGAGCGGCTCGCCTGCCGCGTTCCGTACGAGGTTCGACGTGAGCACCACGGGCAGGAGCCGCCCATCGGCGGAGACGTTCACGCTCTCCCTTCGCCAGCGCCGCATGCCGTCGATCTGCTCTTTCGACATGGGCTTCCAGTGCTTGTTGGGCGAGAACACCCGCGCGTCCTTGCCCACGAGCTCCTCCGGCGTGAAGCCGTGCATCCGCGCCTCGGCCTGGTTCGCGTAGACGATCTTCCCGGCCAGGTCCGTGATCGTCACCCCCAGGGGCAGCGTCTCGAGCGTGGTCTCGAGCAGGCGCAGGAGGTCGTCGCCCTCGAAGCGAAGACCACTTCCAGGATCCGGGGGACGCCCATTGCCAGCCGTCATGAGGGAACCCTTAGGATACCGCCCTCGATGAGCCGAGACTTTTCACCCCGCGAGTTCCGTTCCTGGGGCAACGCCTGTGTCGAGAGGCTCGCCCGGTACTTCGAGACCGTCGAGACACGTCCCGTGCTCGCCCGCACGAAGCCCGGCGACGTGCTGCGCGCGCTCCCCTCGGGCGCCCCCGAGGAGCCGGAGGAATGGGACGCGATCGAGCGCGACCTGGACGCGCTCATCGAGCCCAACATGACGCACTGGCAGCACCCCGGCTACTTCGCGTACTTCGCCAACTCGGGGTCGGTGCCCGGTGTCCTCGGCGACTTCCTCGCCGCGGGCTACAACCAGACGGGGATCCTGTGGCGCACGTCGCCGGTCCTGACCGAGCTCGAGCAGGGCACCGTGGGCTGGCTGCGCGACCTCGTGGGCCTGCCGCCGTCTTTCGACGGCCAGCTCGCCGACACGGCTTCCTCGGCCACTCTGATCGCCCTGACGGCCGCCCGCGAGCAGGCCTTTCCCGACGTTCGGAAAACCGGCCTCGCGGGCCGGCCCCGCGGCGTGGTCTACGCCTCGGAGCTCGCGCACTCGTCGATTCACAAAGCATGTGTCGTCCTGGGCCTCGGCCTCGACGGCCTTTCCCTCATTCCGACGGACGAAGAGTTCCGGATGGACCCCCGCCTCCTCGAGGAGGCCATCGCCCGCGATCGCGCCCTCGGCCACGTGCCGATCGCAGTCGTGGCCTGTGCGGGGACGACGTCCGTCTCGTCCGTCGACCCCCTTCCGGCCATCGCGCAGCTCTGCGAGCGCGAGGGGATCTGGCTGCACGTCGACGCCGCCTACGCCGGCTCGGCGGCCGTGCTGCCCGCGGTGCGTCCGCTCCTCGCGGGCTGGGAGAGAGCGGATTCCGTGGTCTTCAACCCGCACAAGTGGATGTTCGTGCCGCTCGAATGCACGGCGCTCCTCTTCCGCGGCATGGAGCGCGTGCGCCGCGCGTTCTCCGTGGTCCCCACGTACCTCGAGACACCCGAAGGCGCGGGCGGCACCGGCAGCGTGCGCGAATACATGGACTACGGCATCCAGCTGGGCCGGCGCTTCCGCGCCCTCAAGATGTGGATGACGCTCCGGCTCTTCGGCGCGCGAGGGATCCGCGAGAGGATCCGGCACCATCTGGACCTCACGCAGCGTCTCGCCGCCGGCCTCTCCGCGGACGCTGGATTCAGCCTCGTCGCGCCGGTACCGTTCTCCCTCGTCGTCTTCCGGGTGACGGCCCCCGGGCTCTCCCCCGAGGCCGAGGACGGCCTCAACCGGCGCATCCTGGAAACGCTCAACGAGGAGGGCCGGAGCTTCGTCTCCCACACCGTCCTCCGCGGACGCTACGTGCTCCGCGCCGCGATCGGCAGCCTCCGCACCGAAGAGGAGCACGTCGACCGCCTGCTCCACGACCTGCAGTCCGCGCGCCGGGAGCTTCTCGCCCAAGGGTCCTGACATTCGTCAGAAACCGGCCCCTTCACGGGGTCGTAACAAGCCCCGAGCAACCTGAACGAGAGACATGATGGAACCCACCAACAAGACCGTCGACCTCACGGGCCTCCGCATCGACCGGGACGAAAAGCCCGATCGCGGCCGCTGGGTCCTCCCCGTCGTCGCCACGCTCGTCGTCGCCGCCGTCGGGGCGTGGCTCGTCTGGGGCCGCTCGAAGGGAATGACGCTCCGGGCCCCGGAGGTCGCGACCACCCGGATCAACAGCGTCACCCCGACGCAGGCCTCCACCGTGCTCACCGCATCGGGCTACATCGTCGCGCGGAGCAAGGCCGAGATCTCCCCCAAGTCGCTCGGGCGCGTGGCCTGGCTCAACCTCGAAGAGGGCCAGAAGGTCCGCAAGGGCGAGCTCGTCGCACGGCTCGAGGCCCAGGAGCTCGAGGCCCAGAAACGGCAGGTCGTGGCCGCCCGGGACCAGGTGCTGGCAAACCTCACGAACGCCCGCCGAGAGAGAGAGAGGGCCAAGTCGATGCTCGGCCAGCTCATCGGCTCGCAGCAGGCCTTCGACGCCGCCGATTCGCAGGTGCGCGCGCTGGAGGCCGCGGTCTCCTCGGCCGAGGCCCAGATCAAGTACGTCGAGGAGCAGATCAAGAACACCGAGATCTACGCGCCCATCGACGGCGTCGTCACGGTGAAGAGGGCCTTCGTGGGCGAGACGGTCTCTCCGCAGGGCTTCGGCGGCTCGGGCTCGGCCGGCGCGACGTTCGCCGTCATCGTCGACCTCGCATCCCTGGAGATGGAGGCCGACATCAACGAGCAGAACCTCGGGAAGCTCACGCTCGGCCAGGCCGCCGAGGTCACGCTCGACGCGTATCCCGATCAGCCCTACAAGGCCCGCCTCCGCCAGATCGTCCCGACGGCCGACAGGCAGAAGGGCTCCGTCAAGGTCAAGATCGAGATCCTCGCCAAGGACGCGAGGATCCTCCCCGAGATGTCCTGCCGCGTCGTGTTCATCAACCCCGAGGCGAAGATCGAGACCAACGCGAAGGCCAAGGTCCTGGCTCCGGCCTCCTCGATCGTCGAGGTGGGCGGCAACCGCGGCGTCCTCGTCGTCAAGGGCGAGGAAGCCGTTTTCACCCGCCTCGAGCTGGGCCCGCAGACGGGCACCTCGTTCGAGGTCCTCTCCGGCGCCACGGGCGGCGAGGAGATCGTGGCCGACGCCGCGAGCGCGAAGAACCCCTGGCGGACGACGCAGAAGATCCGCGTCAAGAAGGAATAGCAGGAGAGAGCATGAGCGCCTTCATCTCGATCGAGAACATCGTCAAGCAGTACAAGCGCGACACCCAGACGCTCACCGTTCTGGACGGCCTCTCCCTCACCGTGGACGAGGGCGACTTCGTGGCGCTCATGGGCCCTTCGGGCTCGGGCAAGACCACGCTCCTCAACCTCATCGCCGGAATCGACCGTCCCACCTCGGGCCGCATCGCCGTGGGGA
>JAEUQS010000022.1 GCA_016789625.1 Acidobacteriota bacterium
AGCGGAGGAGGCCCGCGCCGTTCGTGCCGATGAGGTACGTGCCGTCCGGCTCCTCCACCATGGAGTCGACCACGTAGCCGCCGAGAACCTCCTCGAACGAGAAGCTCTTTCCGGTCTCCATCCCGCGGAAGAGCCCGCGGCCCGTGCCCAGCCAGAGCGTCCCCCGGGCAGACCCGCCGGTCTGCCTAAGGCGGTCCGTTCGGACCGCCCGCCCGTCGCGGAAAAGCATGCGGTTGTCGCCCTCGGGCCCCTTGAGCACCTCGAGCCGCCCGTCCCGGATGCGGTGGAGCCCCGGCGTACCGCCCAGCCAGACCGTGCCGTCGGCATCGGTCCAGATGGAGCGCACCGTGTCCGAGACGAGGCCGTTGCGCCGCGACCACACGGTGAAGCGGCCGTCGTGGAGGCGCACGAGACCGCCCACCGTCGCGACCCAGAGGCTGCCCTCGCGGTCCTCGAGAATCGAGACGACGCCGTCGTCGAGCGGCGCGTTCGCCTGGCCGAAGACGTCGACGCGGCCTTCGAAGACGCGCGAGAGACCGCCCGTCCAGGAGCCCAGCCACAGGTTGCCGTCGCGGTCCCTGAGAAAGAGCTCGATCGTGCCGTGCGGCAGCCCGTCCTTCACCGTGCGCGTCGAGAAGACGCCGTCCTTCAGCACCGTGTAGCCCTCGACCGTGCCATGCCCCATGAGGAGGCTGCCGTCCCGGTCCACGTACAGCGCCGTCACCTGGTCGCCGAGGAGACCGTCCTTCGGCCCGTAGGACGTGAAGCGCCCTTCGCGGAAGGACACGAGGCCGCTTCGCGTGCCGATCCACACGGTGCCGTCCGGGGCCGACGCCAGCGCCAGCACCGCCGCGCTGGGCAGGCCGTCGGCCGCGCCATACACGGTGGGCCGCCCCGCGCGGAGCTTGAGGAGACCGCCCTCCGTGCCCACCCAGAGCCCGCCCTCGGGATCCTCCACGAGCGCGTTGACGCGCGGGTGCGGCAAGCCGTCCTCCGTTCCGAGGGTCGCCGCCGTTCCGTCCCGGAAGAGCCGCGTGAGGCCCGCCTGCGTCCCGATCCAAAGAACGCCCTGGCGGTCCTCGAGGATCACGTTGACGACGTTGCTCCGGAGCGACGGCAGCTCGTGCTTCCCGAACGAGACGAAGCGCGTTCCGTCGAATCTCACGAGACCGTCGTAGCTCCCGATCCAGAGATAGCCGTCGAAGGACTGGTAGATGGTTCGCAGCCGGCCCGCGGGCAGAGCCTGCCCCGCGAGCCACACCTCCTGCGTGTAGAGATCGGGCCGCCTCGCGGGGTCGAGAGCCCGCACGGGCCAAGACGTGAGAGCGAGAGCGAGGAGAGCCGCGGCGCGGCGACTCACGGGCCGAGCAGCTCCTGAATGGCGGCGGCGAACTGGCCGACGTGGCCGAGCAGCGCGTGATCGCCGCCCTCGATCACCACGAGGCGCGACGGAGGGACGAGCCGTCCGGAGGCCTCCCACCGCGCCCAGGTCTCGACGACCTGCTCACAGGGAACCGTCTCGTCCTTCTCGCCCATGAACGCGATGACGGGCACGTCCGGCGGCGCGTCCTCGACCTCCACCGCGGCCATGGCCTCGAAGAACTCGCGATGGATGGGAAGCGACCGGCCCTCTCCGGGGTGGAAGAGCTCGAGCGCGGCGTCGTCCTCGGGCAGCTGCGACTTCCAGCGCGCGCCGAACGCGAGCGCGGGGGCCACGAGCACGAGCGGCAGACGCGGGATCTCGCTGCGGCGCAGGAGGGAAAGCGCCACGAGCGCGCCCAGCGAGCTGCCCACGACGAGGTCGGGCTTCTCGGCCCGAACCTCCTCCACCGCGCGATCCACGATGCGGGCGAAGGAGAGCTTCTCGAAAGAGGGGACGTTCAGATCGGGTGCGACCACGCGGTACGCGGCCTTCGGCAGCTCGTGCCGGAGCGCCTCGGTCTTGCGTCCCCGGGGGGAAGACGCAAGACCGTGCAGATAGAGAACGGTCCGGGCCGGAATCACGCCACTAGCGTAACGCGCGTTGTTCGATCCTGGGGGTTTCTCGATCCCCCCAGGCCCCCCACGGAAGCAAGATCTCAGCGCTTTCGCGGCAACGGCTCGTCGCGATTCGCGGCCTGCCAGAGGAACGTGGCGACGACGATGGCCGCCTGGGTCACGTCGGCCTTGGGGACGCGCTCCAGCGTATCCGACGTGGAGTGGTGCGTGCGGTTCATGTAGTCGAGCTCGTCCTGCACGAACTGGAACGCGGGGACCCCCGCCTCGTCGAACGGGATGTGGTCGGTGCCCGAGGTGTTGCGCAGCGTGACGAGCGAGGCTCCGAGGTCGGCGACGGGCTTCATCCAGGCCGCGAACACGTCGCGCACGGCGGCGTTCTCCTGGGCGTTGATGCCGCGAATCCGCCCGGCCCCGTTGTCGAGGTTGAAGTACGCCACGTGCTTCGCGTGCGCGGCCTTCGGAACGGGCCCGCCCGTCACCGCGCGGAGCGAGGGCGGCAGCTTCAGCTGCGCCTCCGAGGTGGAAAGCGGGCGGGTCACGAGGTTCCGGTCCACGTACGTCTGGGAGCCCAGATAGCCGACCTCCTCGCCGTTCCAGAGCGCGATGCGAATCGTCCGTCGCGGCGTGAGCCCGGCTTCCTTGAGAAGGCGCACGGCCTCCATGGCGACGGCGACGCCCGCGGCGTTGTCCGTCGCGCCCGTCGCGCCGTGCCACGAGTCGAGGTGAGCGCCCACCATCACGATCTCGTCCTTGCGGTCGCTGCCGGGCAGATCGGCGAGCACCGACGAGTTCGCGACCGGGTCGGGCGGCTGGGAGACGGCCACCACCTCGAGCTCGAGGTCCACGGGCTGCTTCGCCTCCAGCAGCCGCGACAGCCGGCCGTGGCTCTCGAACGGGATCACCAGCACCGGCAGCCCGCCCCCTTCGCCCGGACGGATCCAGTACGTTCCCTGGAGCGAGATCGTGCCGTCGTCGCGGCTCGAGGCCTCGACCAGCGCGAGCGCCTTCTCCTTCACGAGGAAGTCGCGCAGCCGGTCGGCCTTCGCGGCGAACTCCAGCACGCGCTCGCGGGGCCAGTGATAGTCGCCCATGCCGGTCTCGAAGCGCCCGAGGGCCCCGAGCGATTTGTCGTCGAACCTCTCGACCTCCGTAGCGGTGTGCGGCCGGAACTTCCGGGGCGTCGAAAGGACGACGATCTTCCCCGCGAGCCTGCCCTTCCAGGCGGCGAAATCGGCGTCGCTCTCCAGGGTCACGAGGACGGCCGATGCCTTCCTGAGGCCGTTCGTGCCTGGAGTGAACGCCTTGGCGCGCGCGGGAATGGGCACGATGGCGGGGGCGAGCATCCGGAGCATCACGCGCTGCTCCTCCCAGCTCTGCGCGAGGGGATCGTCGGGCAGGAGCTCGACGTTCGTGAGCCCCCACTTCGTGAGCGTGTCGCGGGCCCATTCGACGGCCCGGCGGGCGCCCGGCGAGCCCACGAGACGCGGCCCCGCGTCATCGCAGAGCGCCGTGAGGTGGTCCATCACCTGGCCGCGGCGCAGCGCCTCCTCGCGGATGCGCGTCACGGCATCGAGGTCGACCCGTTCGGGAACGGCGCGTTCTGCGGCGAACGCGGGCGGCGCGAGGAGCGCCGCGGACAGGAGCATCGAGAGAGCGCGCTTCACTTGGTCACCTCCGCGGGAGACGGCTTCGCCGGGGGAGCAGGTGCCAAGGGCGGTACGCCCGGAGCCGCAGCAGGCGGAGCCGCCGGAGGGGCCGGAGGGTCCTTCGGCATCGGCTTCCTTGGGAACGTCCCTTCGAGCTGCGCGGCGTGCGCGACGAGCGCGGCCATCACGACGGACGCCTGGTCGAGGTTGCCGGGCGGGATGCGCTCGGGCACGTCCATGTTGGAGTGGTGGGTGCGGCTGTCGTAGTCGAGCTGGTCCTGCAGGAGCTGGAAGCCCGGGACGCCCACGCCGTCGAACGACTGATGGTCCGTGCCGCCCGTCCGCCGCAGGGTCACGGTGGTGACGCCGAGGTCTTCGAACGGCTCGAGCCATGCCCGGAACAGCTCCGCCGCCGCGACGTTGTTCTCGGCCCAGATGCCGCGCACGCGGCCGGCCCCGTTGTCGAGGTTGAAGTAGACGGCGTGCTTGGCGTGTCCGGGCTTGAGCGTGAGGGGGCCCGTGCTCCGCCGCGCGAACGGCGGCAGCTCCTTCTCGGCGGGATCCGTCGGCTCGGGGCGCGCCGCGAGCTCCTCGGCCGCGTAGGCCCGCGAGCCCAGGAGCCCCTGCTCCTCGCCGCCCCAGAGCCCGATGCGGATGGTTCTCTTCGGCACGAACCCGACGGCCTTCAGCAGGCGCACCGCCTCCATCGCCACCGCCACACCCGCGGCGTTGTCGGTGGCGCCGGTCGCGGCCTGCCAGGAATCGAGGTGGGCGCCGAGCATCACGATCTCGTCGGCGCGGCCGCTTCCCGGAATCTCGGCCAGCACGTTGGCCGCGTTCTCGGCGGCCGGGGGCACGAAGCGGGCCGCGACGTTCACGGTGAGCTTCACGGGCTTCTTCCGGGCGAGGAGGCGCGCGAGGCGGTTGTAGTCCTCGGTCGCGATCACGAGCCCCGGCACCCCTTCGGGATCGCTCGGGGTCCAGGACCCGCCACCGCCGGCGAAGATCGTGCCGTCGAATCCGCGGGAGGGCTCCAGCGTCGCGACGACCTTCTCCTCCACGAGGAACGGCCGCAGCTTCTGCTGGAACGCGCGGCGGGCCGCGAAGCCCTCGCGGTCCCGCGGCGGCCCCCCGGCCTCGATCTCGAAGCCCGAGAGCTTCGCCAGCTCCTCGTCGGTGTAGGTGTCGAAATCGACGTCGGCGGCGGGCTTCTTCTCCACCGGATCCGCGAGGAGGACGATCTTTCCCGCGAGCTTGCCCTTCTGGGCCTCGAGGTCCTTCTCGTTCGCGAGCGTCACGCGCACGGCCTCGGCCGTCTTCGGGCCGCCGGTGCCCGGGGTCCAGGCCTTCGGGATCGCGGCAATCGGCATCGCGTGAGGCACCTCGAGCGTCACCGAGACGTTCTCGAGCTCCCACCCGCGCCCGAACGAGAACGGCGCGAGGCGCGCGTTCACGAGCCCCTGCGCCGCGAGGGCGTCCCGCGTGGCGAGGGCCGCCTTGCGATAGGACGGCGAGCCCGTGAGCCGGGGACCGATCTCGTCGCAGAGGAGGCGGATCGTCTCGTGCGAGCGGCCGCGGTTGAGCCCCTCGTCGCGCAGGCGGGAGAGGAAGGCGGCGTCCACCCGAGTGGGCTCGGCCGCGCGGACGGCGGGAGTTGCGAGGAGGGCCACGGCGAGCGATACCGAAAGACGAACCGGGCGGGAGCGGGTCATCGAACCTCCGAGAACGCGGATGGTACGTGGAGATGGCCGGATTCTTGGATTCCTCGCGGGCGTGCCTCCGTGGTCCCGCCAGCGGCCCCGCGCGCGACGCGAGAAAGCCCTCACGGCCCGCATCCGCTGCGGAGCCTCGCCCCGCCGCCCACCTTCCCCGCGAGGAGGAAGGTGCAT
>JAEUQS010000024.1 GCA_016789625.1 Acidobacteriota bacterium
CGCGCTGGGCCTCAGGGATGTGGGTGCCGAGCGCCTCGCCCGCCGAGGGCCGCTCCTCGCGGTGCCGCTGCGGGTTGTTCAATTTTTCGGCCGCGTGGCGGAGCGCCTCCTTCAGGACCTGGTCCGGCGGCTGCTGTCCCATGCCGGGAGGGCCGCCGGGGCCACCGCCCGGACCGCCGGGCCCTCCCGACCCGCCGCCCGGGGGCGGCATCTGGGCGGTGAGCGGCAGGGCGGCGACGAGCGCGATCAGCGCGAATCTCTTCAGTGTCTTCATGGGCGTTCCTCTTTCATCAGGGTTCGTTCGGGGACTTCTGGGGCGGTCCGCCCGGTCCCCCGTTCGGGTTGTGGCCCGCGGGCGGAGGGCCGGCCCTCCGCTCTCCGGGCTGGTTCGGCGGCATCCCCCTCCGGGGCCCCGGAGGGGGTGCCGTCAGCGCGAGCTTCTGGGAGAGCTCGATGGCGCGGTCGAACGCCTTGAGCGCCTCCTCGGGCTGTCCCGACTGTCGATAGACCGTCCCGGCGTCGAGCCAGGCATTGGCCTCGGCCACGCTTCCGGGCGGAACGTCGGCCAGGACCTTCCGGATGGTGTCCAGAGCTTCCTGCTTGCGCCCGAGGTTCGTGTACGTGATCGCGAGGCGCCCGAGGAGGTGGACCTTCATCTCGAAGACCGGATGGTCCTTCGGGACTTCGAAGGTGGTCGCGCGTTTCATCTCTTCCGCCGCGGCCTCGCCCTTGCCCTGCTCGATGAGCATCGAGGCTTTTTCGTCGATGGCGCGCAGGATCTGTCCGTAGAGATAGCCCCTGTCGGGCCCTCCCTGTCCCTGAGGCGGGCCCTGCTGCGCCGGTGCGGATCCCGCGGCGAGGGTCGAGAGGACGAACATACAGAGGCGGAGCGGGTTTCGGGTCATCACGCGGCACCTTCTCCCGGCGCTTCGTTTCCGAGGCGTACCGAGGGGTTTTTCCGAGGCGGGGTCTGTTTTGTCCTGGGGACGAGCGTCTCGCGGATCACGCCCTGCCTCAGGGATTCGAGGCGCGCTTTCGTGAGGGCGGACAGGATGTCGGCAGAGCGGGCCGATTCGTGGCCACGGAGGGAGAGCCGGGCCACGGCCTCGCGCGCCTCGGCCTCGCGCGCCGCGAGGAGGTCGTCTGTGACCTTCGGAGGTGTCTGTCCGCGAGGCAGGAAAAAGAGCGTGAGAGCGGCCGCGGCCGCGAGAACCGAGAGCGCGAGCTTCGTGACCGGCCGGACGCGGCCCGGAGTCAGAGCGCGACGGAGGCGCCGCGCGGCGACCTCGTCCTCGCCGTGCCTTCCGGACGCGGCCAGGAGACGCGAGGCGGCGAGGGCCTCGAGGAGGTCCGGGCTGGGCGGGTGACCGAGCGATTCGCCCTCGAGAAGACGGGCCAGGGCCTCGGCCTCGGCGAGCTCGTCGGGGCTCGGCGTCTCTTCATCGGGTGCGCCGGGGAGGCGGTTCATGCTTCTCTCCATCTCTTGGCGAAAGCGCGGGTGGCACGGTACAGCAGCACGTCGAAGGTCGCGGGGGTGACGCCGAGCCGGCTGGCACAGTCCACGCGGGGCAGGCTCTCGAGGAGCCTCAGGCGCAGGACTTCTGCGTAGCGCGGGTGGAGCGATTCGAGGGTGCCCGCGACGCGCTTCTTCAGGTTGCGCAGGGTCTCCTCGCGGATCATCTCGGCTTCTTTCGTGGAGGCCGAGTCCGGGGCATCGAAGAGAGCGGCCAGATCGGGGAAGGCCGGCTCCCGGGCGTCCCTTCGGAGCGCTTTGCGGACGCGTTCCTGCGACTTTCTTCGCGCGATGGCCGAGAGCCAGTGGAGAAGCGAGATGCCGCGCCACTCGAAGCTGCCCACCTCGGTGAAGGCCGTGTGGTACGTCTCGGCGAGGACGTCCTCGGCATCCGCGGGGCCCACGCGCGGCCGGATGATGCAGGAGAGGAGGAAGCGGCGCGTGCGGTCGTAGAGGAGCCCGAAGCTCTCCCCGTCGCCGCCCTGGATGGCACGGAGCAGCTCCTCGTCTCCCGGGTCCGGACCCATGCCGTCCCGCACGCGGTGTGGCTCCGCCCCTTCGTGGCTGCGCACCTGCTCATCGTCTCCCATCCTCTCGTCCCCCACCTATGCCGTTCGCGAGCGGCTTCTTACAGGCGCAGGACGGAGGGGCCGCGGTTCCGCGGCCCCGAGACGACCCGGGGACTCAGTTCTTGGACTGGCCGTCGTGCTTCTGTTTCGCCACACGGCGGCTCTGGCGGTTCTGCGTCCGCTGGAGCGAGGCGCGCTCCTTCTTCGTGACCACGCCGTCGGATTTGGCGGCGGCCTCCTTGGCCTCCACGCGGTCCTGCCCGGCCTCGAGTCGAGCGGCCTCGCGGTTCGTGAGCTCGCCGGAGGCTTTCCCCTCCTCGATGCGCTTTTCCTGCCGCTGTTCGCGCTTGTCGACGACGGGTGTCTCCTGGGCGAAGGCCGGGGCCGTGACCGCCAGAGCGAGGGCCGTGGCAACGAGAGCTCTCTTCAGGTTCATGGTGTCCTCTCTTTCCGGTGCTTTCCGGTTCCGGGCGTCAAGACGCTGCGGGGATCCGCCCGGTTGGCGCTCGATGTGTGATCTCCGTCGCAGGGGGTGAGCCTTCCGTCCCCGCGGGAATGGGCCCCTTCCACATGCGGAGCCAGATGTGGAGGAAGCGCGGCCGTGGCAGAAGAGGATCCACATACCTCGGCAGATCGCGCCACGAGACCTCGGGGTGTTGGTGGTGAGCGAGGTGCAGGTGGTAGTTCAGGAAGACGGCCTGGACGAGGGGGTGGACGCGCAGGTTCCAGGCGCCTTCCCTCACGTCGCGCACGGAGAACGCGTGGTCGGCATACTGAAGGCTGCTCCAGTTGAGCGCGAACGCCGCATGGCAGAGGGCCCAGCCCGTGAATGTGAGATCGAGCGCGGCCGCGAGCCCGAGCTGGAACAGCAGCGAGAAGAGGATCTCGAGCCGGATCCGGGTCGACGGAGCGCCCTCGAACCCGCTCAGCATCGCGGCGGCCCCGGTGTGCTCGGCCCGCACGGAGCGTGGCCGCACGAGGCGGAAGGCGCCCGGCCAGACGAGGTAGACGAGACAGCC
>JAEUQS010000132.1 GCA_016789625.1 Acidobacteriota bacterium
CTGGGCTTGCCGAAGGCCACGGCCCGTTCGAGCAGCCGGACCATGTCGGCCGCCGAGGGCTCGGTGAGATAGACGCCGAAGGCGAGCGGATACCTCGAGAACACGTCGAGGACGACGGCGATTCGGAAGATCACGAGACCAAAGAGTCCCTTCACGTTCGTGATGTCGACGTGAACCTTGTCGAGCGGAGCCTTGGCGTCGACACGGCGAGACGGGTTCCCGGCGCTCGCCCCCACGCCCGCGTCCGAGCCTGAGCCAGGCGCGGCTGCCGCTGCTTGGTCCGTCGCGGCGTCGACGAGTGCTCTCGTCTCCGGCGGGAGCACGCGCTCCTTCAAGGCGCGTCAAGCTGTGCGGGGAGAGATCTTCACGCCGAGGCGGGCCATGGTCTCGGCGATCTTCTTCGGGCCGGGAACGCCGGCCTGCGCGAGGAAGAGGACCAGGTGCCGCACCACGTCGGCATAGCGCCTCACGGGCGGCTCGGGCATCACACGTTCGCCGACGGCGTGGACCGCGGGATCGAGCTTGCGGGCCTGGCGAAGAGTGGCCTCCCATTCGTAGATCGCCGAGGTCGAGATCGCGAACAGAGCCGCGGTCTCCTTGGCCGTGAGGACGAGGGCGGCGCGGATCTGGAGGATCTCGAACCGCTGAGACGGCGTGTAGAAGGGCCTGTTGCGGTCGGGCACCTTGGCCCATCGCTCGCCGAGGATGCGTGCGGCCGCGAGGGCGAGCGGGAGCTGATATTCGAGCTCCTTGTGTTGGCTGAACCTGCGCGCGAGAGGATCGTCCGAGAGACGAAGTGCGCCCAGAGCCTGGCCGAGAGCGAGGGCGAGCAGATTCTGGGCGCGGAACAGAACCCTGAGGAAGACGCGGTCATCGAGTCGGGACTTCGCGGCGGCGCAGGTCGCGCGGATGGAGAGGGGGTCGGCGAGCATGGGGCGCGGAGGGTCGCACGCAGGCTCGAGAGCGGCAAGAAATCCTCGGCGATGGAGCAGCTCGACCCGTGGGTTTCATCACGGGAGGCATGCCGCGAGTGGGCACCGCTCCCAAGAACGACGGCCTGCCCGCCACCGTGACTCTCCCCGAAGGGCAGCGGACCGAGTTCGCTTACCCCAACCTCGCGAGCCCGGGCGCCCGCAAGGCTCAGTTCAACCTCGGCATCGTGACGAGGAAGGCGGCCCCCGTGGATCCGCAGCCCTGTGCAGCGCGCCAGTTGATGAGCGCTTGAGCCGGTCCGATATCACCTAGCACTGTCCACCCTTTCCGGCGAACGCGGAGCCGCAAAGGAGTGACAGACATGAACACCGGCAAACGAGACGGGACCTACCGCGGGGGCGGCGGAGGAGACCCCCGGCGCAGCATGCCCCGGCGCGGCTACCCGTACGAGCTGCGCCGCCGAGCGGTCGAGGAGGTCCTGCGGCACGGCTCCTCGATCGTGGCGGCGTCGAGGGCTTTCGGCGTCGGCAACTCGACACTGACCGCTTGGGTGGAGATCTACCGGCGGGAAGGACCCGAGGGCCTGAAGCCGAAAGAGCCCCCCGCCGTACCGATACCCCCCGAGCGCGGAGTGGACCCTCGACGCGATGCCGTGGTCGATGCACGGCGACAGCATCCCGAGCACGGGACACGCCGGATCCGCGATCTGCTGGCCCGCTTCGAAGGCCTGGGCGTGTCGGAGACGGAGGTCAGGCGGATCCTGCACGAAGAGGGTCTTCTCGAGTTTGCGCCGGCGCTAGCGCCGGCGCGCGCGCACCCGCCAAGGCGCTTCGAGCGGGCCGAGCCCAACCAGCTCTGGCAGTCGGACATCTTCACTTTCCTGCTCCGGCGGTACCAGCGGGTCTATGTCGCCGCCTTCATGGACGACCATTCGCGCTTCGTCGTATCGCACGCCCTGGCGCACCACCAGCGCTCGGCTCTCGTCATGGAAGCGCTGCGCCGGGGTATCGCGGCCTTCGGCACGCCGCGCGAGATCCTCACCGATCAGGGCCGCCAGTACACCGCGTGGCGGGGCCAGACCGAGTTCGAGGAGGAGCTGCGGCGCGAGGGTATCCGCCACGTCAAGAGCCGGCCGCAGCACCCTCAGACGCTCGGCAAGGTCGAACGCTTCTGGAAGACCCTGTGGGGAGAGTTCCTGTCGCGCACCGTCTTTGCCGACTTCGATGATCTCTCCCGTCGTCTGACGCTCTTCGTGGATGCCTACAACTTCCAGCGTCCGCACCAGGCCATGGACGGCCTCGTGCCTGCCGATCGCTTCTTCCGGTCCGCGCCGCACGTGCGCCAGGCCGTCGAGCAGAACGTCGCGCAGAACGCTCTGCGGCTCTCGCAGCAACAGCCCGTCCAGAAGCCCTTCTACCTCGTCGGCCGCCTCGGCGATCGCGATCTCACCATCGCGGCTGCCGAGGGCGGCGTGAGAGTCCAGGTCGGCAACGAGAAGCCCGAGACCATCACCCTGCCCAAGGAGGAAGGACGTCATGAAGAAGGGCAAGCCGTCCCGCCCCGTCTGCGCGACAAAGCCCAGGCCCCAGCGCGAGCGGCCGACCCCTCGCTGGCTGAAGACCTCAGAGCTGGACGACATGGCGCGCCGCCGCTGCCTGATGATCCTTTCGGTCCTGAGCGGGACGACCCCGGTCTCTCAGGCCATCGTCGAGGCGGATATCTCGAGGGCGACCTACTACCAGCTCGAGGCCCGCGCGATGAAGGCCATGCTGCAGGCCCTGATGCCGGGAGCCGAGGGCGCCGGTGGGGGCGAGCCTTTGAGCCAGCAGATGACCCGTATGGAGAAGTCGATTGCGAAGCTCCAGAAAGAGAAGCGGCGCGCCGAGAGGCTCCTCTATCTCACCCGGCAGATCGTCAAGCCCGGCCCCATGACCTCCGGCAAAGGCCCGAAGAGGAACAAGACGCGTCCCTCGACCAAGCGTGGGCCGAGGCCTTCGACGACCCCACGCCGGACGCAGACGAGCCCTTCTCCGCCCCCGGCCCCTTCGACCCCGATGGCGGCTGGCACGGTCGCGCGCTGATCTGGGACCGAAAGCTCGCAGGCGAGAATGCTCCTCTCGAGGGAGTTGCCGATGGACGAGCCCAGCCCCAAGAAGCCCACCTATCTGCCCACGCCGAGCGTCCCGCCGCAGCTACGCGAGCGCTACAAGACGATCCTCCTCGTCCTCTCGGGCCAATGGACCGTGAGCGAGGCAGCACGCCACCTTTCCCTCTCGCGCAACCACTTCCAGACCCTCATGCACCGGGCCCTGACCGGCCTCATCGAGAACCTGGAGCCCAGACCTCCGGGCCGGACGCCGCGCTCCCCGGAGCACAAGCGCCTCCAGATCGACTCTCAGAAGATCCAGCGCGAGTACAGGAGCCTCAAGACCCGGGTCGAGACGATCGACCGCCTGCTCTCGGTGGCCAGCGACCTGCTCAAGAACGGAGCACAGCCCAAGAAGAATCAGAGACGCAGGCGGGACCCGACTCAGCGCAAGACGGAGCCCGCTCGTGGTGACGACGACGACCTCCGAGATCGCCTCTGGCAGGCACAATCCATGATGCAGGGCGGTCTTCCCCGTGCCCTCGCCGCTCGCGTCGTGGGGATCAGTGCGTCCCGGCTACGCCGCTTGAGCAGGCGACTCCTCGCGGGCGGGCCTCTCCGGCTGCCGCGACGAACGGTCCCTGATCCCGCTTCTCAGTCCCGCGTCGTCGAGATCGTCCGGAATCTCAAAGGCCTTCCAGGAGCCGCCTCTCTCGCCCATTCCGTGCCCGGCGTCTCGCGCCGCCAGGCTGCTGACCTCAAGCGAAACACTCTCACCCTCGTAGAAATCGAACGCAAGCGACGCTGTCACACCGTCCGGGTAGTGGCCCCGGGCATCGTCCGCGGCTTCGACCAGCTCGTCCTCGACTCCACCCGCGGTCGCTACTGCGCCCTCATCTCGGCCGACGCCAGCGTCCCCTACCGCACGGACGCCTTCCTTGCTCACCGCTACGACGAGCTCTCCGTCGCCGCCGCCGTCGAACGCGACTTCGCAACCAACGGCCCTCCACTCGTCTGGCGCATCGACCGTGCCAAGGCCCACGACGCTCCCTCGGTGCGCCGTGTCCTCGAACGCTTCCACGTCCTGCCCCTCCACGGACCGCCGCACCACCCCGCCTACTACGGTCAGCTCGAACGTCAGAACCGCGAGCACCGCGCCTGGCTCGGTCAGCTCATCGCCGATCCCGCGGATCTTCCCGACGCTCTCGAGCGCATGATCTTCCTGTTGAACACCCACTGGCATCGCCCTACATTGCGTTGGATGACCGCCGAGCAGGCCTGGCAAGCCCGCCCCCACCTCCACCTCGACCGACACTCCTTCCGCGCCGAGGTCACTCGCCGCGCCGTCCACCTCGAGCATCGACTCACCGCCCGCGGCGGATCCGCGGACCTCGCCGAGCGCCTCGCCATCGAGCAGGAGCTCGCCTACCGCGAACTTCTCGTCCGCACGTGAGGGTGGGGTGCTAGGTGATATCGACCGTCCAGGATGCTTCATTGAGCTGGCTCGTCACATCTGAGGAGTCATGACGCTGCCGACCAATCGGATTTCGGTTGGTATCTTCGCCGCGTCGAGGAGCCAGACGGTACTGTTGACGTCTCTAGTTGCTTTGGTCGCGCGTGCAAGTGACTTCCTCGTGAGGTGCCAAGATGCGTTTCTGCGTGCAGCTTGAAGGCCAGGGGCTTTGGGATGTCGGGGATGATGGCAGCCGGGGGCAGCTTGGGTTCATGACAGCTAGAACTGTGTATGCGGCGTCACCGGAGGAAGCTGTGGGCAAAGTCGTACAGGCGGTTTCACTGGAGCTGGTGCGGAAGTTCGGGTCTGATGCAGTGGCGGATGTGACAATGATGGCAAAGGACATCTACAGGATCTCCTGGTACAGGTGGTGGAACCTGAATCTAGCCTTGATTCTGATTCCTGGGGATGCGGAGCCGTAGCGGCGTCCCGAGTGGGCCTAGCGTGGGGTTGCGAGCCTTCGAT
>JAEUQS010000202.1 GCA_016789625.1 Acidobacteriota bacterium
GGCAGGATGGGCTGCTTCACGAGCAGGACGACGGCCGCGACCGCCACGAGCACGACGACGGCGAGGATCACGAAGGGCATGCGGATCAGCTTCTTGCGCACGTCCCCTTCTACGGAAGGCCGGGCTACAACGCCTCGATGCGCTTCACCACGGCCTCGACGTCATAGTCGGGCGTGGAGGCTCCGGCCGAGATGCCGATCTTCGAAAGGCCCCGAAGGCTCTCGACCGGCAGCTCCGCGACGGTGCCGATGAGGTACGTGGGCTTCCACTGCTCCGCGATGCGCGCGAGCTCCTTGGTGTTCTTGCTGGCCTTGCCGCCGATGACGACGATCGCGTCGATGGTGGGGTCCGCGCAGAGCACCTTGAGCGCGTCCTGGTTTTCCTTGGTCGCGTAGCAGATCGTGTCGGCGATCCGGACCTCGCCGGTGCGGGAGCGGATCTCCTCCACGTGCGGAGCGAACGTCTCGGCGTTGATGGTCGTCTGGAAGACGATCTTCACCCGCGTGATGCCCGTCCAATCGAAGGCCGCCACTTCCTCGAGCCGGTAGAAGATCCCGAACGTCCCGGGCTGCAGGTCCTTCGTGTAGCCCACGACCTCACGGTGGTCCCGCTGGCCGAGGATGGCGATGAAGAAGCCGTCCGCGAGGGAGCGCGCGATCTCCTTGTGGATGTCGGTGACGAACTTGCAGGTCGTGTCGATCGTCGCGAGGCCCAGGGCGCGGGCACCCTCCCGCACGGAGGGGGCCACGCCGTGCGCGCTGAACACGATGCGGCCCTCGTGGGCCCGGGCGTCCTCGAGGGTGTCGACGGTGGGAAAGCCCAGCCGCGCCATCTCGCTCTCGACGCTCTCGTTGTGAACGACCTGCCCGAGGATCGCGCCCGTGAGACCCTGACCGGCAGCCCGCCTCACGAGCTTGTCGGCGACGCGCACTCCGGCGCAGAACCCGTATTTTTCGGCGAGGACGACTTCCATTGCCCGAGTGTACCGGTCGGCAGCCTCGGGCTATCGTCGGTGCATGAGGGTCGTCCGAGCGCTCGCCGCGGTCTTCGTCCTGTGCGCAGCCGTTCGGGCGGAAGCGGCGCCGAGGAAGATTCCGGTGAAGATCGTGAACCAGAGCGACGTCGACCTCCACGGGCTCTTCCTCAGCCCCGTGGACGCCGGCGAGTGGGGACCCGATCTGCTGGAGGGCGACGTTCTCGGGGCGCGCGGCGGCACGATTCGGCTGGGACGGTTGCCGTGCGGCCGCTGGGACCTCCGGATCGTCGACGCGGACGGCGACGCCTGCGTGCTCGAGGACGTCGACCTCTGCAAGGGCGAGGGGGAGTGGAAGCTCACCAACAAGCTCCTCGCCCGCTGCCAGGCGGTCCGGTAGGACCGCAGTCGACTACTTCAGCTCATACAGCTCGACGTCCTTGGGAACGACCCTCACGAACCGGTCGCGCTTGATCATCTCGAAGCCCTTCCCCGCGCGGCCCACGACGGCGTAGCGCTTCGTGAGCGTGTGGACCGTGCCCTTGGAGTTCTCGAGCGCGAGGGAGGCGCGGGCCTCGTCCTCGCCGAAGACCGCCGCCCCGAGCACGCGATCGCCTTCCTCGAGCTTCATCCCGATGACGCCCTTGCCGGGACCGGAGAGCACCGGAACCTCGCTGGCCGGGAAGAGCAGCGCGCGGCCCTCCTCGGTCGCCATCGCGACGACGTCCTTCTCGTTCACGAGGCCCACGAACACCACTTCGTCGCCCTCGGGCGGCTTGGCGTAGCGGCGTCCTGCGCGGGTCGTCGCCTCGCGGAACGGATCCAGGGAGAAGCGCGACACGAGTCCGTCCCGAGAGACGAAGAGGAGCGTGACGTCGGACGCCGGCATGAGCCGCGGGTCCAGGGAGAAGGCCGCGACGACGCGCTCGCCGTCGGCGAACCTGAACGTTTTCTGTACCGGATCGCCGTAGCCCGTCGAGGCAGGCACGTCGGCGAGCCGCTGGACGTACGCGGAGCCGTGGCTCGAGAAGAGCGCGCAGAGCTCCTTCGTCGAGCCCTGCATCACGGCCTGCACCGAGTCGCCCTCGCGGAGCCGCGTGGACTTGGGGTCCTTCAGCGCCTGGAGACGCTTCCACCAGCCGTCGGCGGTGAGGACGGCATACGTGTCCTCGTGCTGGACGAACGCGTCGGCGTCGTACTCGGGCTCGTCGGCCGAGGCGGCGATGCGCGTCCGTCTCTTCTCGCCCGCCATCTGCCCGCGGATCTCCACGAGCTCCCGCTGCACGACGCCCCAGAGCTTGCGGTCGGAGGCGAGGATGGCCTCGATCTTCGCGGCCTCGGCCTTCTTCTCGGCCAGCTCGGCGCGAAGCGCGTTGATCTCGAGCCTCGCGATCTTGTAGAGCTTCGTCTCGAGGATCGCGTCGGCCTGCTCCTCGTCGAGGTCGAAGCGCTTCATGAGCTTCTGCGCGGCATCCTGCTTGCCGTCGCTCTGCCGGATGATGCGGATCGCCTCGTCGAGCGCGTCGAAGATCTTGATGAAGCCTTCGAGGAGATGAATGCGCCGGCGCAGCTCGGCGAGGTCGAACTCGAAACGGCGCGTCACGGTGGCGTAGCGGAAGTCCAGGAAATACCGGAGCATCGCCGCGAGCGACAGCCGCCTGGGCTCGGCGATCTCGGGGCGCGCCGTGGGCACGAGGCACGTGAGGTTGACGCCCACCGTGACCTCGAGCGGCGTGTGCTTGAAGAGGTACGTCATGACGAGCGCCGGATCCGCGTCCTTCTTCAGCTCGAGCACGATGCGGACGTCGTCGGTCGACTCGTCGCGCACGTCGACGAGGGCCGGAAGCTTCCGCTCGATGATCACGTCGCCGATCTTGAGGACGAGCGGGCCCTTGTCGATGCCGTAGGGGATCGACGTGATCACGACCGTCTGCCCGCCTCGCTCCCGGGGCTCCGTCTCCCACTCGCCGCGCAGCTTGAACGTGCCCTGCCCCGTCTCGTAGAGGTCGCGGAGCTCCTTCTTCGTGGCGAGGAGCCGCCCGCCCGTGGGGAAGTCGGGGCCCTTGATGTGCCTGAGCGGATCGGCGTTCGCATCGTCGATGGCGGCGATGGCGGCGTCGAGGACCTCGAGCGGGTTGTGCGGCGGAATCGACGTCGCCATGCCGACGGCGATGCCCTGAGCGCCGTTCATGAGGAGGTTCGGGAAACGCGCGGGGAGCACGATGGGCTCGCTGTAGACGCCGTCGAAGCTGGGACGCCAGTCGACGGTGCGCTTCTTGAGCTCGCCGATGAGCTCGATGGCCGGCTGCGTGAGGCGGGCCTCGGTGTAGCGGTAGGCCGCGGCGGCGTCGCCGTCGAGCGCGCCGAAGTTGCCGTGCCCGTCGACGAGCGGAACGCGCAGCGTGAACGCCTGCGCCATGCGCACCATGGCGTCGTAGATCGCGACGTCGCCGTGCGGGTGGTACTTGCCGATGACGTCGCCCACGACCGACGCCGACTTCTTGAACTTCGCGTCGGGCGTCAGGTGGAGGTTCTGGTACATCGCGAAGAGGATGCGGCGCTGCACGGGCTTGAGCCCGTCGCGCACGTCGGGAAGCGCCCGCGAGGTGATGACCGAGAGCGCGTAGTTCAGGTAGCGGCGGCGGGCCTCCTCGGGAAGCGGGATGTCCTGCTCGAACGAGAGAAACGGCTGCGAATCGTCGTCACCCGGGGAGCCTTTCCGTCTCGCCATTCGGTCACTTCACCTCGCAGAGGCAGTGCGCGTAGATCCCCTTGGGATCGTTCCAGGCGAGGACGCGCCGGGTCTCGTCGGTGAGGTCGAGGAGCACGCGCTCGACGGGCGGCGGGGTGCCCGTCTTCACGCGGCTCGCGAGGAGGCTGCGGACGGCACGGCTCTCGAGGAGCTGCTGCACGAGCTGCTCCTTGAACGTGAGGTCCTTCTCGACGAACGTGATGCGGTACTTGGGCTTCATGTTCGCCCGGCGGGCGGCCGACGCGATCGCGTCCGACAGGTTTCCGAGGCTGTCGACGAGCTTGGCTTCCTTGGCGTCCCGGCCGCTCCAGACGCGCCCGCGGGCCAGCTTGTCGACCTCCTCCTTCGTCATCTTGCGGGCCTCGGCCACGCGCTCGAGGAACTCGTCGTAGCCGTGGTTGATCATCAGCTGCATCATTTCGCCGAGGCGCGGATCGAGCGGCATGTCGAGCCGGCCCTTCCCCGCGAACGAGGTCGTCCCGACGCCGTCCACGTGAATCGACGTGTACTTCTCGAGCGCCTTCCCGAACGTCGGGATCATGCCGAAGATGCCGATCGAGCCGGTGATCGTGTTGGGGTTGACCCAGATCTCGTCGGACGCGGTCGCGATCCAGTAGCCGCCCGAGGCGGCCACCGTGCCCATGGACACCACGACGGGCTTCTTGGCCTCGCGGGCCAGCACCAACTCGCGGCGGATCACGTCGGACGCGAAGGCGCTGCCTCCCGGGCTGTCGACGCGGAGGACGATGGCCTTCACCGAGTCGTCCTCGCGGGCCTTGCGGATCAGTGCTGCGGTGGAGTCGCCTCCGATCGTGCCAGGAGGCTTGGTTCCGTCCAGGATCTCGCCGGCCGCCACGACGACCGCGACCGCGTCGCCGGTCTCGAGCGGGTTCCTCACGCGAAGCCCTTGAGCCTTCACGTAGTCGTCGAGCGTGATCTTCGAGAAGGATTTTCCGTCGGCGTCCTTGCCGGCCAGGTCGACGAGGCGCTTCCGCACGACGTCGCGCGGGGCGAGCGTGTCCACGAGCTTCTCGCTCAGCGCCAGCTTCGCGGCGTCGCCGCCCTGCGCCTTCAGGCGGGCGGGGTAGTCCTCGATCATGGCGGTGATGTCTTCGGGCTTCTTCTTGCGGGCCGTCGCGACGTCCTCGAGGTAGCCGCGCCAGAGGTCGCCCATCCAGTCGAGATCGGCCTCCTTGGCCTCGGGCGACATGTCGTTCCGGATGTAGGGCTCGACGAAGCTCTTGTACTCGCCCACGCGGAACACGTTCCACTCGATCCCGAGGCGGTCGATGGCGTCCTTGTAGTACATGCGGTAGCGGCCGAAGCCTTCGAGGAGCACCATGCCGTCTTCCGACATGAAGACCTCGTCGGCCCGCGAGGCGAGGAAGTACTGGCTCTGCGTGTAGCGGTCGCCGGCCGCGATCACCTTCTTGCCGGCCTTGCGGAACTCGTCGAGGGACTCGGCGACGTCCTGGAGCTTCGTGAGGCCCGAGCCCGCCATGCCGTCGAGATCGAGGAGCACGGCCTTGATGCGCTTGTCCTCGCGGGCCTTGTCGAGGGCCGACTTGACGTCGCGCACCAGCGTTTCCTTCGCCGCGTCTCCCGCGGCGAGGGCGCCGATGAGGTCCTCGCTGGAGCGGCCCGTGAGCTGCTCCACGAGCGGCCCCTTGAGGTCCAGCACGAGCACCGCGCTCGAGGGCACCTTGGGTCCTCCCCCTCCGGCGAGCATGCCGATGAAAAAGCCTCCGAGGATTCCCACGAAGATGGACAGGAAGACGACCTTGGCGCTCGCGTCGACGACCAGGTAGACGCCCTTGAGAAACCGCACGAATCCGGACTGCTTCTGGGGCATCGGCTCGCGTACCGGCGGCGGATCTGCAGATGGGTTCATGGAAGCCTCCGTCCCCGGTCCAGACCGGGGACGCCGGAGTGTACGCATGGCGGGCACTCCGGGATCTGGCGGGCCCGGAGATGTAAACGAACTCCCCCGGAACGCGTCTCTTAAAGCGTCACCGGAAGGCCCCAGACCTTCCGGATCCTGCGAGGGAAAGGGGACCATCCAATGATCACAGCCAACACCCGGAAGTCCAACTTCGGGAACGTCATCAACAGAATCGCCGTCGCCGCGGGCGCGCTCGTGCTCACCAGCGGGCTGGCGGGCCTGGCGCTCGCCGGCCCCGGCGGTCCGGGTCGCGGAGGCGAGCACGGGGGAATGGGTCCGGGCATGCGGCCGGGACTCCACGCCGCGCTCCGGCATCTCGATCTCTCGGACACCCAGAAAGAGCAGATCAAGGCCAAGCTCGAGGCTGCCAAGCCGAACTTCCAGGCGCTCCGCGATCAGGGGAAGCTCGATCGGGACGCGCTGAAGGCGCTCCTCGACGCCCCGAACCCCGACAAGCAGGCCGTGGGCGAGGCAACCATCCGCCTCCACCAGCACCGCGAGGCCGTCCGGGCCGAGATGGAACGGACCCGCGCGGAGATCGACGCTCTCCTCACCCCGGAGCAGCGCGAGAAGCTGGCCGATATGAGAGAGCGCCGGCAGGAGCGCCGCGAGCGCCGCGGGCGAGGCATGGGAGCTTTCTGATCCTGGGGGTCTGATCCTGGGGGTTTCTCGATCCCCCCAGACCCCCCGCCGGGGAACCGAGGCCCGGCAAAGGAGCCCGCAAGGGCTCCTTTCGCTTTGGGCGGGTAGGATCGCCGCATGGAGCCACCCGAAGCCGTCCTCGCCGTTCACGACCTCCGGAAGGCCTATCGGGAGCTCGTGGCCGTGGATGGGCTGACCTTCCACGTGAACGCGGGGGAGGTCTTCGGCCTCGTGGGGCCGAACGGCGCCGGCAAGACGACGACGCTCCGCTCGATCGCCGGCATCCTCCCGCCCACCTCGGGCCGCATCAGCGTCGACGGCCACGACCTCGAGACGGACGCCGTCGAGGCCAAGCGCCGGCTGGCCTTCATGCCCGACGAGCCGCGCCTGTTCGACTACCTCACGGTCCGCGATCACCTCGCGTTCGCCGCGCGCCTGTACGACGTGAAGGACGCCGAGGAGAAGGGCCGGGTCCTCCTCGAGGAGCTCGCGCTCACCGGCAAGGAGGACGCGCTGCCCGCGGAGCTCTCGCGGGGCATGAAGCAGAAGCTCGTCATCGCCTGCGGCCTCCTCCACACACCCCGCCTCCTCGTGTTCGACGAGCCCCTCACAGGCATCGACCCCGGTGGCATCCGGCGCATGAAGCAGACGATCGTGAAGCGCGCCCAGGAGGGGGCGGCCGTCATCGTGTCCTCGCATCTCCTCCCCCTCGTGGAGGAGATCTGTCATCGCGTGCTCATCCTCGCGAAGGGAAAGTCCGTCCTCACGGGAACGCTCGACGAGGTCCGGCGCTTCGCCGGCGAGAGCGCCTCCCTCGAGGACGTGTTCCTGAAGGTCACCGAGGGCACCGGCCCGGAATGACGGCCTCCCCGCTCGCGCTCTTCGCGTTCCTTCTCAGGCGCAGCCTCGTGAACCGCGTGAAGGTGCGCCTTCGCAGGCTGCGCGAGCCGCGCTACGCGATCGGGCTGATCCTGGGCCTCGCCTACATGGGGATGGTCGTCGTGAGGCCCATCCTCGCGAAGCGCGCGCCCCTGAGAGGATCGCCCGCCTCCCCGGGCCTGCCCCTCGACGCAGAGGCGCTGCGAAGCACCTTCGCCCTGTTCGCGGCCTATGCGGTCACGGCGATCGCGGCCCTCAACTGGATCTTCCGCAGAGCCTCTCCCGCCCTGCCCCTCTCCGAGGCCGACGTCCAGTTCCTGTTCCCGGCCCCGCTCCCGAAGCGCTCGGTCAAGCACTTCGCGCTCCTCAGGCCACAGCTCGGCGTGCTCTTCTCGGCCCTCGTGATCGGCGCCGTGTTCGGCGCGTCGCGGGGCAACGCGCTGAGCACCATTCTCTCGAGCTGGCTTCTCCTCTCGGCGCTCTCGCTCCACTCGATGGCTCTGGGATTCACGAAGGCCTCCTGGGACGAGCGGTCGGCGCGCTTCGGGCTCGGCATGCGCGTCGGGCTGGGCCTCCTGGCGTTCGCGGTCCTGGGCGTCCTCGTGACGTCGGGTCTGGACCGGCTCCCCGCGGCCGTGCGGCCCGCGGGAGGGGAACAGCCGCTCGGGATCCTGGAGAGCGTCGTCCTGTGGCCCGCGCGCGCGCTGGTCGAGGCCTGCTCCGCCACGAGCCTCGCGGGCCTGCTGAAGACGCTACCCTTCGCGCT
>JAEUQS010000045.1 GCA_016789625.1 Acidobacteriota bacterium
CCTTCTCGCCCTTGAACGCCCACACGTCCTTGCCCATCGCCTCGAGGAGGCGGCCGGGCTTCTGGATGAGCTCGTTGCCGACGATCTGCTTGACGTCGTCGTACACGAACGCGCCCGTGAGGCTGTTCGCGAAGACGGCGAAGGTCACGAAGACGAGGACGGCGATCCGGGCGGGCGGGACACGCAGGGTCTGAACCGGCTCCGCCGCATCGGGAACGCGCTCGGTGCGTTCGCGCTCGCGCTGCGCTGCGCGCCGTTCTTTCCGGGTGGATGCTGCCATCGAGCCGGGGATTATCCCCGGCGCCTCACTCGAACCGCAGGGCCTCGATGGGGTCCAGCCGGGCGGCCTTCATCGCGGGATAGAGCCCGAAGAAGAGCCCGATCGCGACGCTCACGCCCAGCCCGAGGAAGATCGACCAGAGGGGCGTGGCCGTCTGGAGCGGGGTCACCGCTCCCACGAGGAGCGCGGTGCCCACGCCCAGCGCGACGCCGATCGCGCCGCCGATTCCCGTGAGCGTCACGGCCTCGGTGAGGAACTGCAGCGTGATGTCCCGGCGGAACGCGCCCAGCGACTTGCGGAGACCGATCTCCTTCGTCCGCTCGGTCACCGAGACCAGCATGATGTTCATGACGCCCACGCCGCCCACGAGAAGCGCGATGGCCGCGATGAAGACCATGACGCCCGAGATGGCGCCG
Organism: Acidobacteriota bacterium; assembly: GCA_016789625.1. Classification (GTDB taxonomy): domain Bacteria; phylum Acidobacteriota; class Thermoanaerobaculia; order UBA5066; family UBA5066; genus JAEUQS01. The sequence continues at coordinate 697 of JAEUQS010000045.1, forward strand.
GTCACCGCCTGCATCTGCGCGATCATCTTCTCCGCGGTGAAGATCGCGAAGTCGTTGGGCATGTTGAACGGGATCTTGCGGCGCGCCCGGAGGATGTTCGTGCCCTCCTCCACCGCGCGCTCGATGAGCTCCGGGGACCTGGGGATCGTCGCGATGTGGATCGTGTCGCCCTTGGAGTTCTTGATCTCGGGGAAGTGCCGGTCGAACGTCGTGATGGGGATGACGACGATCGCGTCGGGGTTCCCGCCGAAGCCGCCCGAGCCCTTCTTGTCGAAGACGCCCACCACGGTGAAGGGCCGGCCGTTCACGGTGATCTTCTGGCCCAGCGGATCCTTGCCCTTGTAGAGCGTGTCCACGACGTCGGTCCCCAGGACGGCGACGTCGGTCGCGTGAAGGACGTCGAGCTCGGTGAGGTTGCGGCCGTCCTTGATCGTCCAGTTGTTGCAGATCGCGTAGTTCTGGTTCCCGCCGCAGACGGTGGGCGAGTTCCCCTCGATGCCGTTCGCCTTCACCTGCGTCGCGCCCCAGAAGTAGCGCTCGGGCGAGACCGCGCGGATCGAGGGCGCCAGCTCCTCGATCGCCTTGGCGTCCTCGATGGTGAGGTCGGGACGCTTGCGCTCCTCCTCCGAGATGCGCCGTCCGCCGCCGAACCGCGGCTCGTATTTCTGGAACTGCACGAGCGTCGTCCCGAACGACGAGAAGGAATCGCTCGTCGAGCGCTCGAAGCCCGTCACGAGCGCGACCATGCCGATGACGGTCCAGACCCCGATCACGATGCCCACCACGGTGAGGAAGGCGCGCAGCTTGTGCGCGACGAGCGCGATCCGCGCGAAGCGGAGGTTCTCGATGACGTTGCGGCGAAGGCTGTCGAGCATGGCGTGTCCTGTTCTTCCTACTCGTACCGCAGCGCTTCGATGGGCGGCAGGCGCGACGCCTTGATCGCCGGGAACACGCCGGCCACGAGGCCGGTGAGGGTCGCGAGGACGAGGCCCGAGACGACGAGACCGGGCGTCACGAGCGTGGGCAGCGGCGAGAACGCGTTCACGCAGTACGAGATGACCCATCCCAGGGCGACGCCCACGAGGCCGCCTCCGAACGCCAGCATCGAGGCCTCATAGAGGAACTGCCTCCGGATGTCCCTCTTCTGGGCGCCGAGCGCGAGCCGGAGCCCGATCTCCTTCGTTCGCTCGACCACGGAGACGAGCATGATGTTCGCGATCACGATCGCGCCCACGATGAGCGAGATGCCGCTGATGAAGACGAGGAGCGCGAACGCCCCCGCCGAGATCGAGCGCCACACGGCCTGGATCGCCTCGGCCGTGACGAACGAAACCGGATCCGGCTGGTTCGGCGACGTGTTGCGCATCGCCCGGAAGATGCTCCGCATCTCGTCCATCGAGGCGGGAACGCCCGGCACGCCGCCCTTGGCCTTGACGTACAGAGACACGTTGCGGTTGGCTCCGAACGCCTTGAAGAACGTGTTCAGCGGCACGTACACGACGCTGTCCTGGCTCTGGCCGAGGACGCTGCCCTGCTTCACGAGGAGGCCGATGACGCGGAACGGCACGCCGCCGACCGTGATGGTGCGGCCCACGGGATCGATGCGGGGGAAGAGCTCGTCGCGCACCTCGGAGCCGATGACGGCCACGTAGCTCCGATGGTGGTTCTCGCTCTCGTTGAAGAAGCGTCCGAGGTCGATGTCGAGGTTCTGGAGCTCGGCCACGTTCGCGGTGGTGCCGCTCACGTTGACGTCGGGCAGGCGGTTCCCGGCGTAGCGCACGGCCTTGGCGGTGCCCGCCGTCGCGCCGATCATGGTCGACAGCTTCGACAGCCGCTCGACCTCGGGGATGTCCTGGCGCTGGATGCGCTTTCTCTTGAGCGCCGCGAGGAACTCCTCGCGGGACGTGATGATCCCCCAGCGCGTCACCGTGTACACGTCGGGGGAGAGGCTGAAGAGCTTGGTCGCGACGTAGTTGTTGAGGCCCGAGATGACCGCCACCACGGCGACCACCGTCATCACGCCGATGATGACGCCGAGGAGCGTCAGGAACGACCTCAGCTTGTGAGCCGAGATCGCGCGAATCGAGACGCCGAGGAGCTCTCTGAGCTTCATCGTGGCTTCCTTTTCCGGTGTTCCCTAGGAACGGTCTCCGCCACCGCCAGGACCGCCCGCGGCCTCGACCTTCACGCGGTCGCCGATCTTGAGCTGCCGGAGCGCCTTGAACGGCCCGACGACGATCTCCTCGCCGTCGGTGAGGCCCTCGAGGACCTCGGTCTTCAGCTCGGCGTTGATGCCCGTCTTCACCTTGCGGAACTCGACGGTCTTGTCGGCCTTCACCACGAAGACGCCTTCCACTTCCTTCTTCTTGCCGTCGGCCGACGGAGCGGCCGTGGGCTTCGGGGCTGGCTTCTTGCCCTTGGGCGCCCGCTTGAGGCTCTCCTCGTCGGCGAGGACGAGGGCGGGGATGGGAATCGCCAGCGCGCTCGGGCGGCGGTCGGTCTCGATCTGACCCGACACCGAGAGGCCGGGACGGATCGACTCGGGCGGGTTCGTGACCTGCACCTTGACCTTGAAGTTGACGGCCGAGGAATCCGTGCCGAGGGCCGACTTCGTGATCGGGCTGCCGCCGATCTCGGTGACGACGCCCTCGAACTTCTGGTCCACGTAGGCATCGATCGTGAGCTTGGCCTTCTGGCCCACCTTGACGTGCGGGATGTCGGTCTCGTCGACCTCCATCTCGGCCTCCACGATGGACATGTCCGAGATCGTGAGGAGCACGGTCCCGGCGTTGTTCATCGTGCCGATGATGGCGTTCTCGCCGGCCTCCACGGGCCGCGCGGTGACGACGCCCGATATGGGGGCCGTAAGGGTCGTCTTGGAAAGGTTGTCCTTGCCGGCCATGAGCTGCGCCCGGGCCTGCTCGATGCGGCGCTCGTTGGCCTGCTCGGCCGACTGGGCGGCGGAGAGCGCGAGGCGGGCCTTCTGGAGCACCTGCTCGGAGACGATCTTCGCGTCGAAGTTGGCCTTCTCACGGGCGTAGTCGCGCTCTGCCTGCTCCCGGGTGGCGCGGTCCGCGTCGCGCTGGGCGAAGAGGGCCTGCAGGCCGCTCTCCTGCGCGCGGGCGGTGGCGTCCAGCTGGGCCTTGTCGATCTGGAGGAGGAACTCGCCCTTCTTCACGCGGTCGCCCTCGCGCACCGCGAGGTTCACGATCTGTCCCATGACCTGGGAGGAGACGTCGACCTTGGTCTTCGCCCGCACGCGCCCGTTGCAGCTCACCGTGGCGACGAGCTCGGACTTCTCGGCCTTGGCCGTCTGGACCCTCACGAGGTTCTTGTCCTTCCCGGTGAGCGTCGCGAAGCCCACCAGGCCGACGACGGCGACGAGGATGATGCCCAGGATCACCTTGACACGGGTGCTCATTTCGGTTCTTTCCTCCAGGGGCGGTGCGCCCTACAGAACAGCCCTCTGAATACGAGTATTTGAATGGATAGGTTTTCGAGTCTGGGACGAGGTGTCTCAGGCCCGGGACAGGTCCAGGACCGTCTTCACGAACGCCGCATGATCCACGATCGGCTTGGTTACGTAGCCGTCCGCGCCGCTCTGCTCGAGGAATTTCTCCCCGTCGCCCCGCATCGCGTGCGCGGTGGCGAGGAGGACGGGCACTCTACGCCCCGTCTCGGCCTCCAGCTCCTTCACGATCCGGGTCAGCTCGAGACCGTCCATCCGGCGGCCGCCGGCACGCGTGTTGGCCAGGGAGACGTCCATCACGATGAGGTCCACGGTGCCCTGCCGAACGCGGGAGACGACCACGTCGCCGTCCTCGGTGATGTCCGCAGGCATGCCGCCGACCTTCTTGAGGATCGTGCGCATGACGAGGGCATTCCCGGGATCGTCCTCGACGATGAGGATGCGTGGAACGTTGGCTGCGCTCACGAAGGTTTGAGGATTGTCCACCAAGCCCCTATGGCGGGGGTTCGAACCCTCCTCCTCCGCCAGGCGAAGCTGAAGCAGGGTGCGATGTCAGGGATGGCGGAGGAGGAGGGATTCGCTCGAGCCTTCGGCCCGAGCGAGGATTCGAGACGCTAGCGCTCGGGTTGCGCCTCCGGCGCAACCCTATGGCGGGGGTTCGAACCCTCCTCCTCCGCCAGGCGAAGCTGAAGCAGGGTGCGATGTCAGGGATTGCGGAGGCGGGGGGCTTCGCTCGAGCCTGCGGCCCGAGCGCGGAGTCGAGTC
>JAEUQS010000275.1 GCA_016789625.1 Acidobacteriota bacterium
CAGGAGGTGCGGCCAGCGGCAGGGGCGATGGCGATGTCCGGGCATGGCGCGTTTCCGGCAATGCTATCCTCGCGCCGCTTCGGCACTCGCAAAGCACTCCGCAAGGGGTTTCACACCATGAGCAAAGCAGGCGAAAAATCGCGCGCTGGGGTGACCCAGGTCGAAATCTTCGGTCAGACGTACTCGGTACGGGCAGCCGGGGACCCGGCGTACATCGAGGAGCTCGCCCAGTTCGTGGACAAGCGGATGCGCGAGGTGGCCGACCATGCCCCGACGGTCGATACCACCAAGATCGCCATCCTCACCGCTCTCAACATCTCCGACGAGTTCCACCAATTCCGGTCGAAAGCCCAGGAGGGTGATCCGGGTCGGTTCGCGCAGCGCGCGTCCCGCCTCGTTGAAAGACTGGATGAGATCCTGAAAACAGTTCCACGGGGGAGCTCCCCCGGACCCGAAATGGTTGGCACCCTGCGCGGTGCGTGAATGGGCACGACGTTCTTGAACCGATATATGAACCCAGAGGTCTCCAAAAATCCGGCCGCCCTGTGATGCCTCCCGGTCCCGGCTCCGCCGGCACCTCGAGGAACTGATGGACTGCCCCGGAGGTCTCGTGCTCCCTGAAAGCGGGTTCAAGACAAAACGCCCACACGGCCGAGGCGGGGGCCTTTCGTAGAGGTCCTCGGAAGTTCAGGCTCTCATCGAGTCTTTCAACGGTCCGGATCGCCCCTATCGAAGAAAAGAAAGGGGTTACTGGACCCGTGAACGTCATCGCCGTAGTCATCGGCGCGCTTCTCGCCGTCGCCGGGCTGGTCTTTTTCGTCGTCGCGACGAAGGCCCGCACCAAGGCCAGCCAGGCAGAAGCCCTCGCCGAGCTCGAAGCCCGGAAGATCATCGAAACCGCCCGCCTCTCTGCCGAAGCGCAGATCAAGAAGGCCCAGGCGGAAGCGACCCAGACCGACCTCGAGGCCAAGAAGCGGGCGCTCGAGGCCAAGGAAGCCGTCGACGCCGAGCTGGCGCGGCGCCGCCACGAGCTCACGGAGCTCGAGAAGCGCCTCCTCACGAAAGACGAATCCCTCGAGAAGAAGATCGCCAACCTCGAGAAGCGCGACCAGGACAGCGAGAACCGCGCGGCGAACCTGGCCAAGAAAGAGAAGCGCGTCGAGGAGATCACCGAGCAGGCCGAGGCGGAAGCGAAGGCGCTCGTCGGCGAGCAGCGGGCCAAGCTCGAGAAGATCGCCCAGCTCACGGCCGAGCAGGCCAAGCGGGACCTCATCCGTGAGCTCGAGAACGAGGCCCGTCTGGATGCCACCGCCAGCGTGCGCCGCATCGAGGAGGAGGCCGTCGAGGGCGCCAACCAGAAGGCCAAGCGGCTCCTCTCCATGACCATCCAGCGCATGGCGTCCGAGCACGTGGTCGAGAACACCGTCTCGGTGCTGGACCTCCCGAGCGACGACATGAAGGGCCGGATCATCGGCCGCGAGGGTCGCAACATCCGGGCGGTCGAGGCGGCCACCGGAGTCGACGTCATCATCGACGACACGCCCGGCGCGATCCTCCTCTCCTCGTTCGACCCCATCCGCCGCGAGGTCGCCCGCCGGGCGATCGAGCGCCTCCTCACCGACGGCCGCATCCATCCCGCCCGCATCGAGGAAGTCGTCGAGAAGGTCCGCTCGGAGCTCTGGGAGCACCTCAAGCAGGTGGGCGAGGCCGCGGCCTACGAGATGGGCATCGCCGACCTCCACCCCGAGCTCATCAAGTACCTCGGCCGGCTCAAGTTCCGCACAAGCTACGGCCAGAACGTCCTGCAGCACTCCTTCGAGGTCGCCTGGGCCGCCACGCACCTCGCGAGCGAGCTGGGCGTCAACGTCGCCGTCACCAAGCGCGCGGGCCTCCTCCACGACATCGGCAAGGCCATCGACCGGGAGCAGGAGGGCACGCACCTCGAGCTGGGCCGCATGCTGCTCAAGAAGTTCGGCGAGAGCGAAGCCGTCATCCACGCCATGGAGTGCCACCACGGCGACTACGAGCCGCGCACCATCGAGGCCGTTCTCGTGACCGCTGCGGATGCCATCTCGGCGGCCCGTCCCGGCGCCCGCCGCGAGATTCTCGAGACCTACGTGAAGCGCATGGAGAAGCTCGAGAAGATGACCGAGGGGATGAAGGGCGTCGAGAAGACGTTCGCCATCCAGGCCGGCCGCGAGCTGCGCGTGATCGTGGACGCCAAGAAGATCAACGACGACGACTGCCTCTGGATGTCCAAGGACCTCGCCAAGCGCATCCAGGCCGAGCTGCAGTACCCGGGGCAGATCAAGATCACGGTCATACGCGAGACGCGAGCGGTCGACTATGCGAAGTAGCCGGAGCGGCCGTTGAAGGTTCTCTTCATCGGCGACGTGGTGGGGAAGCCCGGGCGCAAGGCGCTCGGGCTCCTCGAGAAGCTCATCGCCCGCGAAGCGATCGATTTCACCATCGTGAACATCGAGAACGCCGCGGGCGGCTTCGGCGTCACCGCCGAGGTCTTCGCCGACCTCTCGAAGCTCCCGATCGACATCTTCACGTCGGGCAACCACATCTGGGACAAGCGCGACTTCGTTCCGCTGCTCGACGACCTCGAGAACCTGCTCCGTCCGGCCAACTACCCGCCCGGAAACCCGGGCCACGGCTGGGCGATCCAGGAGACGGCGTCGGGCATTCCCGTGGGCGTCCTGAACCTGCAGGGGCAGGTCTTCATGGTCAACAACGACTCACCCTTCCGCGTCGGGGACACCTGCTTCGCGGAGATGAAGGCGACGCGGCCCGACCTCAAGGTCGTCGTCGTGGACATCCACGCTGAGGCGAGCTCCGAGAAGCAGGCCATCGGCTGGTACTTCGACGGGCGCGCGTCGCTCGTCATCGGCACCCACACGCACGTCCCCACGGCCGACGCGAAGCTGCTTCCCGGCGGCACGGCCTACCAGACGGATGCGGGGATGACGGGCGCTTACGAAGGCATCATCGGCTTCACCCACCAGCCGATCCTCGAGAGGTTCCTCTACCAGACGCCGCGCAGCATGGAGACGGCCTCCCGCGACGTCCGCATGTGCGGCGCGATCGTCGACGTGGACGAGACGACGGGGAAGGCCCGGAGCATCACGTCGATCCAGGAAAAGCTGGGTTAGGTCTCAGAACCTCAGAGAGAGGCAGCTCAGGCCGCCGTCCATCTTCCGGAACTCCGACATGTCGAGCGTGAGGAGCGTGTCTCCTGCGTTCCGCAGAAGCTCCTCGACACCCGGGTAGCCCGCCGGCAGCAGGACGCGGTCGTTCACGCGGATCGCGTTGGCCGCGTACTCCTCGCCGCGCGGCACCCGCAGAACCGTGAGGCTCGAGAACGCCGGGTGCTCCGCGAGCGCCTCGATCACGAGCATCCGGCCGTCTCCGAGGTACGAGATGCCGCTCTTGAGGTGCAGGATTCCCGGGACGTTCCTGATGTCGACGTTCTGAGACGTCAGGCCCTGGAGCGCGAGGAAGCGCGCGAGCTGCGCGGCGCCTTCTTCGTTCGTGCGGTGCGACAGCCCGATGAACACGTGTTCGCCCGCCTCGCAGATGTCGCCGCCATCGACGGTTCCGGGCGCCTGGATCTCGTCGAGGCCCGGGAAGAACCCCGCGAGAGCGGTCCGGATCGCGTGGACCTCACCCGCGCGGCTCGCGGCGCCGGGGCGCGTCACGATCGCCGCACCGCGTGCGATCACGGCCGTGTCCTCGACGAACGTCGAGTCGGGGTGGCGGTCGTCGGGCGGCAGGTGGAGGAGCTCGAGCCCGCACCCCACGAGGGCTTCGCAGTAGGCAGCGTGCTGGGCGAGGGCCTTCTCGAGGTCCGGGGCCCCCAGGTCCGCGGTGGTGAGACCTTCGGCGAAAGACGCGGCGGGCGGGCGCGCGAGGGCCCGCGTGAACGTGTCGGACATCCCCCGATTCTGCCTCTTCAGAGCGGCTTCGACAGAGCGTCGAGGACATCGAGCCAGGGCAGGCCCGGGCAACACCGTGCCTCGTGAATCGGCGATCGCTGGTACTTCTTCCATTCGGGAAAGGAACAACTTTCCCCAAGACCTGAAGAACGGGGCAGAAATGCTCGATCCGATTGGCACCTGCGTTGCGATGTCCCACTGCGAGATGCCGTCCGCCGGGACACATCACGAAAACAGAAAAGAGGGACTGCACATGACGAAGAAGATCATTCTCGCCGGGGCCTTCGCGGCGCTCGCCGCGATCCTTCCCAGCAACCCGGCCCTGGCGGTCGAGGTCTTCAAGGAAAAGACGACGTTCTCGATCGCGGAGCCCCTGGACGTGGGAGGCACCGTTCTTCAGCCGGGCACCTACAAGATCAAGGTGCTCAAGCGAACGTCCGATCGCCACACCCTTCAGGTCGTGAATCCCGAGGACAACAAGGTCTTCGTGACCGTGCTCGCGATTCCCCACCCGATCCGGGAGCAGGAAGTCATTCCCGAGAGCCGCATGGTGTTCTACCCGGCCACGGGCTCGCAGACCCGCGCTCTCCGGACCTGGTTCGGTAACGACGTCCAGTTCGGCCACGACATCGCGTATCCCAAGCGTCGCGCCGAAGAGCTCGTCGCCGTGACGCACGAGCCCGCGCCCTACTACCCCGACGACACGAAGCTCGTGGACTACGACACGGTCGCGATTCAGCCGCTCCCGGCTTCGCCGGCCCCCGTCGTCGCGCCGGCGCCGGCGCCGCCGGTGACGAGAGTCGCCGAGGCCCGCCTCGCCGAGCTTCCTCAGACGGCCAGCCGAGCGCCGCTCTTCGGCCTGCTCAGCGCTCTCGTGATCGGCGCGGCCGTCTCACTGCGCGCTCTCGCGTCCCGCCTTTCCTGAACCGCGGTCAAGGCGGCCGGGGGACGTGCTGAAAGCCGTTCCCCGGCGTTTCACGTTCCGCCAAAGCTCCAAGAGAAAGGGGTTTCCCATGAAATGGACCGGCGCGTACTTCCTCGGCTTCATCATCCTGCTCTCGGGAATTCTCGCGGCGCTCTGGAAGACCGGGGTCCTCGCGAGCATCGGTCCCACATGGACCGGGATCGGTCTCCTGGTCGTGATCGGCCTCGGTCTGATGGCGGCCGTCGCCAACAGCGGGTCCAGGGAAACGATCGACATCGACCACCACTGATGGCGATCGGCTGATCGGCGCATGAGGTTTTCGCAACGAGTGATGCCCCGGACCCGCTCTCGGGCTCCCCGCCGCCTGCTCTTCGCGGGGGAGCTGGTCCTGTGGGTCCTGGGCGGCGCGCTTCTCGTGCTCGCGGTGGCGCCCTCGGTCCGCGCGAGGTCCTACGCAGCCCGGCAGTCGGTGTTTCTCGAGCGGCCTGGCGCCTCGCCGCTCTCGCGGGTGATCGCTCCGATCGATCCCGCCGGACCCGACCCGCTCTTCCTCGGACGCATCGAGATCCCGCGCGTCGGCGTCTCGGCGATGGTGCGCGAAGGCGTCGACGACGCGAC